>NZ_AKJI01000077.1:0-122064 GCF_000282415.1 Pseudomonas sp. GM60 | reverse complement strand
CAACTCGCTGTCGAAAACCGCGTAACTCTTTGTTTACCAAGGAGTTTTCCGTTTCGACTGCGCCGGAAGTGGGGCGAATTATAGACTTCCAGAATCTGCCGTCAACACCTATTTTCACATTTCTGTCATACGGGTCAAAAAAGCCCGAAAACACGAAGGCCGAGCCCCTAGGGGCTCGGCCTTCTTCCCTTCTACTTACAAGCTAGGGAATGCGAATTGCGATGCTTCATGGCTCGCACGCTGCGGCCAGCGCTGAGTAATGGCCTTGCGACGGGTGTAGAAGCGCACGCCATCCGGGCCATACGCATGCAGATCGCCGAACAGCGAACGCTTCCAGCCGCCAAAGCTGTGATAAGCCACCGGCACCGGCAACGGCACGTTGACGCCAACCATGCCGACTTCGATCTCATCGCAGAACAACCGCGCCGCTTCCCCATCACGGGTAAAGATGCAGGTGCCGTTGCCATACTCGTGATCGTTGATCAGTTGCATCGCTTCTTCCAGGCTGTTCACCCGGACAACGCACAGTACTGGCCCAAAGATCTCTTCTTTATAGATACGCATCTCTGGCGTGACGTTATCGAACAGGCAACCGCCCAGGAAGAAACCTTCTTCATGACCGGCGACGCTCAGACCACGACCATCCACCACCAGGGTTGCACCGGAGGCAACGCCGTCTTCTACATAGCCACTGACTTTGTCACGAGCCTGACCGGTAACCAACGGCCCCATGTCCAGACCACAAGTGGTGCCTGCGCCAATCTTCAATGCCTTGATCTGCGGAGTCAGCTTGGCCACCAACGCATCGGCCACCTGGTCGCCAACGCACACGGCCACCGAAATCGCCATGCAACGCTCGCCGCAGGAACCGTACGCCGCGCCCATCAGAGCGCTGACGGCGTTATCCAGATCCGCATCCGGCATCAGCACCGCGTGGTTCTTCGCGCCGCCCAGTGCCTGAACGCGTTTGCCACGCTTGGTGCCTTCGGCGTAGATGTATTCGGCAATCGGCGTCGAGCCAACGAAACTCAATGCTTTGACTTCCGGCGCTTCGATCAGCGCATCCACTGCCGCCTTATCACCATGCACCACGCTCAACACGCCTTTCGGCAGACCGGCTTCGAGCAACAACTGAGCGATCAACAGCGTCGAGCTCGGATCACGTTCGGAAGGTTTGAGGATGAAGCAGTTGCCGCAGACGATTGCCAGCGGATACATCCACAGCGGCACCATCGCCGGGAAGTTGAACGGAGTAATACCGGCGACCACGCCCAATGGCTGGAAGTCCGACCAGGCATCAATGTTCGGGCCGACGTTACGGCTGTATTCACCCTTAAGGATTTCCGGCGCCGCGCAAGCGAACTCGACGTTCTCGATACCGCGCTTCAATTCACCGGCAGCATCTTCCAGCGTCTTGCCGTGTTCTTCGCTGATCAGTTGGGCGATACGCGCTTCGTTCTGTTCCAGCAGTTGCTTGAAGCGAAACATTACCTGCGCACGTTTGGCCGGTGGAGTATTGCGCCAGGCCGGGAACGCAGCCTTGGCCGAGTCGATGGCTTTCTGGATGGTTTCGCGGCTGGCCAATGGCAGTTTGTGAATCGCCTGGCCAGTAGACGGGTTGAACACGTCGGCCGTGCGACCGTCTTCGGTCACCAGTTCGCCGTTGATCAAATGCGGGATAAGGCTCATGCGGGGCTCCAGAAAAGTTGTCCACAGGCGCCCGTCAACGGGCGCCTCTATATAGAAGGGGAAATCAGTCGATTTTGTTCAGCACTTCGCCGACCGCGTCGAACAGACGATCAAGGTCTTGCGGCTTGCTGTTGAAGGTTGGGCCGAACTGCAGGGTGTCGCCGCCGAAGCGCACGTAGAACCCGGCTTTCCACAGCGCCATGCCCGCTTCGAACGGACGCACGATGGCATCGCCGTCACGCGGCGCGATCTGGATAGCACCGGCCAGACCGTAGTTACGAATGTCGATGATGTTTTTCGAGCCCTTAAGGCCGTGCAGTGCATTTTCGAAATGCGGTGCGACGTCGGCCACGCTCTGCACCAGGTTTTCCTTTTGCAGCAGGTCGAGTGCGGCAAGACCAGCGGCGCAAGCCACCGGGTGCGCGGAATAGGTGTAGCCGTGCGGGAATTCCACCGCGTACTCAGGCGTCGCCTGGTTCATGAAGGTCTGGTAGATCTCGGAGCTGGCAATCACTGCGCCCATTGGGATCGCACCGTTGGTGACTTGCTTGGCGATGCACATCAGGTCCGGGGTCACGCCGAAGCTGTCAGCGCCGAACATCGAACCGGTACGGCCGAAGCCGGTGATCACTTCGTCGAACACCAGCAGGATGTTGTGCTGATCGCAGATCTCGCGCAGACGTTTGAGGTAGCCCTCAGGCGGAACCAGCACGCCAGCGGAACCGGCCATTGGCTCGACGAATACGGCGGCGATGTTCGAAGCGTCATGCAGCTCGATCAGTTTGAGCAACTCATCGGCCAGAGCGATACCGCCCTCTTTTGGCATGCCGCGCGAGTAAGCATTGCTCGCCAGCAAGGTGTGCGGCAGGTGATCGACGTCCATCATTGCCTGACCGAAGATTTTGCGGTTGCCGTTGACGCCGCCGAGGCTGGTGCCGGCGATGTTCACACCGTGGTAACCACGGGCGCGGCCGATCATTTTGGTTTTGGTCGCCTGGCCTTTCAGACGCCAGTAAGCGCGGACCATCTTCACCGCAGTGTCAGCGCACTCGGAACCCGAGTCGGTGAAGAACACGTGATTCAGATTACCCGGCGTCAGGTCGGTGATTTTTTCCGCCAATTGGAACGACAGCGGGTGACCGTACTGGAAGCCCGGCGAGTAATCGAGCGTACCGAGTTGCTTGGCAACCGCGTCCTGGATTTCCTTGCGGGTGTGCCCGGCGCCGCAGGTCCACAGACCGGACAGCGAATCGTAGACCTTGCGACCCTTGTCGTCCGTCAGCCAACTGCCTTCAGCCGCCACGATCAGTCGCGGATCGCGCTGGAAATTTCGGTTGGCGGTGTAGGGCATCCAGTGAGCATCGAGCTTGAGCTGGCTGGCCAGGGAGTTCGGGGCGTTTTCAGGCAAGTTCATGGGCAAAACCTCGCAAGGCAATAAGCGGCGTGGAGATGAAAAGCGTTCTTGCAGCTAAATTGCCACGGGGATAAAGTCGGTGAAATCCAACTTTTGTAACGTTCAGTCAGACCGCCACTAAACTTTGAGTAATTAATGCATGAGCACTCGTCGCCCCGATCCGCTGGCACAAGTCAGCGACTTTGATATCCGCTTGCTGCGGATTTTTCGCAGCGTGGTGGAGTGCGGCGGTTTCTCGGCGGCGGAGTCGGTGCTCGGGATCGGCCGCTCGGCGATCAGCCAGCAGATGAGCGACCTGGAACAGCGCCTCGGCCTGCGCCTGTGCCAACGAGGTCGCGCCGGGTTTTCCCTGACCGAAGAAGGCCGCGAGGTGTATCAATCGGCATTGCAGCTATTGAGTGCGCTGGAAAGTTTCCGCACCGAGGTCAACGGTCTGCACCAACACCTGCGCGGCGAATTGACCATCGGCCTGACCGACAACCTGGTCACCCTGCCCCACATGCGCATCACTCACGCGTTGGCGCAATTGAAGGAGCGCGGGCCGGACGTGCAGATTCAGATCCGCATGATCGCGCCCAATGAAGTCGAGCAAGGCGTGCTCGACGGCCGCTTGCATGTCGGCGTGGTGCCGCAGGCAAGCGCCCTGTCGGGGCTGGAATATCAGCCGCTCTACAGTGAACGTTCGCTGCTGTATTGCGCGGTTGGTCATCCGTTGTTTTATGTCGACGACAAACAACTGGATGACGAGCGCCTCAACAGTCAGGACGCCATCGCCCCGACCTTCCGCCTGCCGGCCGAGATTCAGGCGCATTACCAGGCACTCAATTGCACCGCCAGTGCGTCAGACCGCGAAGGCATGGCGTTTCTGATTCTCACCGGGCGCTACATCGGTTACCTGCCGGATCACTACGCCAGCCTCTGGGTGCAACAAGGGCGCTTGCGCGCGCTGAAACCGACAGCACGGTTTTATGACTTGAGCCTTGCATCGGTCACCCGCAAGGGACGTCGCCCGCATTTGGTGCTGGAAAGCTTTTTGGAGAGCCTGGCCGCAACACGTTGAATAAGGTGAAAACCTGTAGGAGCGAAGCTTGCTCGCGAAGGCGGCGGCTCATTCAACATCAATGTTGAATGTTAAGACGCCTTCGCGAGCAAGCTTCGCTCCTACAGGGGTTTGTGGTGGTCAGGTTTTATCGTGTCGGGACTTGTCTGGAGCCTGTGGTTGCGCTATCAACGCATTGGTTGCACCCACCCACCTGTTCGGAAGTGCCTATGACCTTTGAAGTCCCCGCTCACGGCGGCAAACCTGCCAGCCGCATTCGTCAGAAGAACGAAGAGACCATCATCAAAGCCGCCGAAGACGAGTTCGCCCGTCACGGGTTCAAAGGCACGAGCATGAACACCATCGCCCTGAATGCCGGGTTGCCCAAGGCGAACCTGCATTACTACTTCACCAATAAGCTGGGGTTGTACGTGGCGGTGCTGAGCAACATCCTGCAGTTGTGGGACAGCACCTTCAATACCCTCACCGCCGAGGATGATCCGGCCGAAGCGCTGACGCGGTACATCCGCGCCAAGATGGAATTCTCCCGCCGCCAGCCGCAAGCCTCGCGAGTCTTCGCCATGGAAGTGATCAGCGGCGGTGAGTGCCTGACCGAATATTTCAACCAGGATTACCGCGCCTGGTTCCAGGGCCGGGCGGCGGTGTTTCAAGCGTGGATCGACGCTGGCAAAATGGACCCGGTCGACCCGGTCAACCTGATCTTTCTGTTGTGGGGCAGCACCCAGCATTACGCGGACTTTGCCACGCAGATTTGCCGGGTCAGCGGCCGCACCAAGCTGACCAAGCAAGACATGGAAGACGCCGGCGACAACCTGATCCGCATCATTCTCAAAGGCTGCGGCCTGACTCCAGCCATTTAAGACTCTTATGCCTTTTACCCTCAGCGGCTTTTGCGAATACCGCGAAGAGATTCGCAAAAGCCGCTTCATCACCTTCGCCGCACCGATCAGCAGCCCTGCTGAAGCCCAGGCGTTCATCGAGCAGCACAGCGATCTGAACGCCACGCACAATTGCTGGGCGTGGAAACTCGGCGCCCAATACCGCAGCACCGATGACGGAGAGCCTGGCGGCACCGCCGGGCGCCCGATTCTGGCGGCCATCGATGCGCAGGATTGCGACCAGGTCGCCGTGCTGGTGATCCGCTGGTATGGCGGCATTCAACTCGGCACCGGCGGCCTCGCCCGAGCGTATGGCGGCGGCGCGAACAAGTGCCTTCAAGCGGCACCGAAAGTTGAACTGATCAGCCGCGTGCCGCTGAGTTGCGCCTGCGGGTTTGGCGAACTGACGCTGGTGAAACTGCGGGTGGCAGAACTTGGCGGGCTGGTCGTGGAGGAAACGTTCACGGCCAACGGTGTGGAGCTGAAATTGGCGATGGGCGAAGCGCAGATCAACACCCTGCAAACGCAACTGGCCGATTTGAGTCGCGGGCGCATTCTGTTGCAGCGCTGATCGCACCAACAACGCTCAGCGCCCTTCCATCGATCCCGTGTATTTGCCCACATCTACTGTGCACCCGGCTGTGGATAACCTGAGCACATACCGCTGTAACCCTTCTGTCATGCGGCTTTGCGGGCATTGCTCACTTTTTGTCCAATACGCCTTCAAAAAGACTAAATCCACGTAAAAACAATCAGTTAGCGTGGTTTATCGCCTTTAGAAGAAAGCCGCTCAGTGCTTATGCCCGAGCTTTGCGCTTGCGCACAAATACTGTGGAGCAATCTGTGGATAACCCGTTCATGGCTGGCGCGGCCCCATATCCGGCATGGCTTGCAAAGGGTTGCTCGTTTTTTGACCAAATCGGCCTGCGCAAAACCGGAGCCTGATCTACCGCTTCGCCCTTATGTGGTGCTGCGTCGGGATCGAAATGTGGCGAAGCGGCGCGCCCGATGCCTTGGCCGGCAAGAATTTTCAATTTTCCTGACTCAATGGCCAGGAAATTGCTTTATCCACAGGCACAACTCCATCGACCCGAGCCTGTTATGCCCAACCCCGTGCCGATCCCCGACCAAACGCTTCGCCTGCAACTGCGCAGAATCAGCAAACGCTACCCGGGTTGCCTGGCCAACGATGCCATCGACCTGAGTATTGCGCCCGGCGAAATCCATGCGCTGCTCGGCGAAAACGGTGCGGGCAAAAGTACGCTGATGAAAATCATCTACGGCGTCACCCACGCTGATTCTGGCGAAGTGATCTGGCAAGGCCAGCACGTGACCATGCGCAACCCGGCTCAGGCTCGCGGTTTGGGAATCGGCATGGTGTTCCAGCACTTCTCGTTGTTCGAAACCCTCAGCGTGGCGCAGAACATTGCGCTGGCGATGGGCGCGGCGGCCGGTACACCAAAACAACTTGAGCCAAAAATTCGCGAAGTGTCCCGGCGCTATGGCATGGCATTGGAACCGGAGCGACTGGTCCACAGCCTGTCGATTGGCGAACGCCAGCGGGTAGAAATCATTCGGTGCCTGATGCAGGACATCCGTCTGCTGATTCTCGATGAACCGACCTCGGTGCTGACCCCGCAAGAGGCCGACGAATTGTTCGTCACCCTGCGCCGGCTCGCGGCCGAGGGCTGCAGCATCCTGTTTATCAGCCACAAGCTCGGTGAAGTGCGCGCGTTGTGCCACAGCGCCACGGTGCTGCGCGGCGGTCGTGTGGCCGGGCATTGCGTGCCGGCGCAGTGCTCGGATCAGCAACTGGCGAAGTTGATGGTCGGGGAAGCGGCCGATCTGATCACCGATTATCCGAAGGTCGTGGGCGGTGATGCATTTTTGAACGTGAGCGCATTGTCGTGGCACAACCCCGATCCGTTTGGCTGCTCGCTGAAGGACATCGACCTGCACGTACGCCGTGGCGAAATCGTCGGCATCGCCGGAGTGGCAGGCAATGGCCAGGATGAGCTGCTGGCGCTGCTCAGTGGCGAACAACGCCTGCACCGCAATGACGGTGCAACCCTGCGTTTTGACGGGCAAGCGGTGGCTCACTTGGCGCCGGATGCCCGTCGAAAACTCGGCTTGGCCTTCGTCCCTGCCGAACGGTTGGGGCACGGTGCGGTGCCGGAATTGAGCCTGGCCGACAACGCCCTGCTCAGCGCCTTTCAACAAGGCCTGGTGTGCAACGGGCTGATCCGGCGGACCAAGGTCAAAGCGCTGGCCGAAGAAATCATCCGCCGCTTCGGCGTCAAGACACCCGATGCGCAAACGCCGGCACGCAGTCTGTCCGGTGGCAACTTGCAGAAATTCATCCTCGGCCGGGAGGTTCTTCAGCAACCGAAACTGCTGGTGGCCGCGCACCCGACCTGGGGCGTGGACGTCGGTGCCGCCGCAACCATTCACCGCGCGCTGATTGCCTTGCGCGATGCCGGCGCAGCGATCCTGGTGATCTCCGAAGACCTCGACGAACTGTTCCAGATCAGCGACCGGCTCGGCGCCTTGTGCAGCGGACGCTTGTCGCCGCTCAGGGCGACCGTCGACACCCGCCTGATCGACGTCGGCGGCTGGATGGCCGGCCAGTTCGACACCCCTCAATCACTTGCACCCGCAACGGTTTAACGGAGTTTCACATGCTGCTTTCCCTCGAACCCCGTGGCCAGCAATCGCGCTTGATGCTGTGGTGCTCGCCGTTACTGGCGGCGGTCCTGACATTGGGCTGTGGCTCGCTGCTGTTTATCGCGTTGGGCCATGACCCGTTGCTGACCTTGCACACCTTGCTGATCGCCCCGGTCAGCGACTTGTATGGCGTCTCCGAATTGTTGGTCAAGGCGTTGCCGATTCTGCTCTGCGCCTTGGGTCTGGCCGTGGCGTATCAGGCGCGGATCTGGAACATCGGCGCCGAAGGTCAATTGCTGCTCGGCGCGCTGGCCGGCAGTGCGTTGGCGGTGAACATCATCGGTCTGCAAAGTCGCTGGGCATTGGTGTTGATCCTGCTCGTCGGCACGCTGGCCGGCGCGGCGTGGGCCGGGCTGACGGCGTGGTTGCGCACGCGCTTCAATGCCAACGAAATCCTTACCAGCATCATGCTCAACTACATCGCCCTGAACCTGTTGTTGTTCTGTGTGCACGGGCCACTGAAGGATCCGGCCGGGTTCAACTTTCCGGAGTCGGCGATGTTCGGCGATGCCAGCCGTTTGCCGTTGTTGATGGAGGACGGTCGGGTGCATGCCGGCGTTTATTTTGCCCTGCTCGCGTTGGTGGCGGTGTGGGTGTTGCTGCAGAAAAGCTTTGTCGGGTTCCAGATCAAAGTGCTCGGGCTGGACAAGCGTGCGGCGGGTTTTGTCGGGTTCCGCGAGAAACGGCTGATCTGGCTGGCGCTGTTGGTCAGCGGCGGATTGGCGGGGCTGGCCGGCGTGTGTGAAGTCACCGGGCCGATTGGTCAGTTGGTGCCGCAAGTCTCGCCCGGCTATGGCTACGCCGCGATCACCGTGGCGTTTCTCGGGCGGCTCAATCCGGTCGGCATTCTGTTTTCCAGCCTGTTGATGGCATTGCTGTACATCGGTGGCGAGAACGCGCAGATGAGCATGAATCTGCCGCAAGCAATCACGCAATTGTTCCAGGGCATGATGCTGTTTTTCCTGCTGGCCAGTGACGTGTTGATTCTCTACCGACCGCGTTTGCATTGGCGCTGGACGCGTCGCGCATCGGCCACCGTCGTACAAGCAGGAGCGCTGTGATGGATATCGATCTGTTGAGCAATATTTTCTACGCCATGGTGCGCTGCGGCACGCCGTTGCTGTTGGTGGCGCTGGGTGAATTGATTTGTGAGAAGAGCGGCGTCCTCAACCTCGGCCAGGAAGGCATGATGCTGTTTGGCGCGGTGATCGGTTTTATCGTCGCGCTGAACAGCGGCAACCTGTGGCTGGGCGTGTTGCTGGCGATGCTCGCCGGGATGTTGCTGTCGTCGCTGTTTGCGTTGGTGGCGCTGGTGTTCAACGCTAATCAGGTGGCCACCGGGTTGGCGCTGACGATCTTTGGTGTGGGCCTGTCGACCTTTGTCGGTGCGGCGTGGGTCGGTAAACCGCTGGCGGGTTTTGAGCCGGTGGCGATCCCTTTACTGAGCGAGATCCCGCTGATCGGACGGATGCTGTTTGCGCAGGATCTGCTGGTGTATCTGTCGTTCGCGTTGTTTGCGCTGGTGGCGTGGGTGATTGTGAAAAGTCGTGTCGGGCTGATCATTCAGGCCGTCGGCGAAAACCCGGATGCGGCCAGTGCGATGGGCTTGCCGGTGCTGGGCGTACGGACGCTGGCGGTGCTGTTCGGCGGCGCGATGGCGGGGTTGGCCGGGGCGTATCTGTCGCTGGCCTACACGCCGATGTGGGCGGAGAACATGAGCGCCGGTCGCGGCTGGATTGCCCTGGCGCTGGTGGTGTTTGCCAGTTGGCGGGTGTGGCGATTGCTGCTGGGGGCGTATCTGTTCGGGCTCGCCAGCATCCTGCACCTGGTGGCGCAGGGGTTGGGGCTGGCGATCCCGTCGAGTCTGCTGGCGATGCTGCCGTATGTCGCGACGATTGTGGTGTTGGTGCTGCTGTCGCGGGACGCCGTGCGCACACGGTTGTATGCGCCGGTGTCGTTGGGGCAGCCTTGGCAGGGTGGGCATTAGCGGTGACCGTTAGGGCCCCTTCGCGGGCAAGCCTCGCTCCTACTAGTTTTGCGTAACACCTGTAGGAGCGTGGCTTGCCCGCGAAGGCGTCCGCACTGGCAACACCTGAGCCACGCCCCACGCCAATTCAAAAACCAGAAAAATCACCAACAGCGAACTGGCGCCATGGAGCAAGGCATAGAGCTGCCAAGTGGAGAACAGGAATCTGCCCACCGCGTCATACCGGCCATAAACCTGCTGCGGATCACGAATCCGCAGCACCGACCACACGCACACGATCGAGCCCAACAGGTTCGCCATCAACATGTGCATCGGCTCAAACGCCGGCAGTTCGCCGGGCAAATCCAAAGCCTGACTCAAACCCGTCAACAACCCATGCAACGCAGTAAAACTCCACGGCGTGACAAACGCCGCCGTCACGATCAAGTCATACCAGGCGCTGCCCCGCACCACGCGGCGATATTGCGTTGAAGTCCACATCGGCACTGCTCCATAAATTCAGGGAGCAACAAGCCTAAAGCCTGGAGTATGCTCCAGGGTCAAGCCCTCTCGAGACATCAGCATGCGCATCGGTGAATTAGCCCAGGCCAGCGCCGTCAGCCGCGACACGCTGCGCTTCTACGAGCAGCGCGGATTGATCGCGGCGCAACGCAGCGCCAACGGTTATCGCGAATATCCGGATGACATGGTGCAACTGGTGCTCTACATCAAGACCGCTCAACGGCTGGGCTTTACCCTCGGCGAGATCGGCAACAGCGTCGCCGCGTTGTGGAAGTCGCCCGATCCGGACAGCGCCGTCACGCAATTGCTGCAAGACAAACTCAAACTGATCGAAACCCGAATGGATGAACTCGGCGCGTTGCGCAACGAGTTGCAGCAACGGCTCGGGCAGCGTTGTCCATTAAATCCGTGATCCTCATTCATCAAGGAAGCCACTCATGTCCAAGGCAAAAACCGCACTCATCATCGGCGCCTCCCGGGGCCTGGGCCTCGGTCTGGTGAAAACCCTGCTGGCCGACGGCTGGCAAGTCACCGCCACCGTGCGCAACCCGCAAAACGCCGACGCCTTGCAGGCGCTGGGCAAGGTGCGGATCGAAAAACTCGACATGGATGATCAGCAGGCCGTCATCGCCCTGAGTCAGCAGCTCAAGGGTGAAGTGTTTGATCTGTTGTTCGTGAATGCCGGCGTAAAAGGCCCTGACGTTCAGACGCCGGGCGGTGCGACGCTGGCTGAAGTGGGTCAGTTGTTCTTCACCAATGCGGTGGCGCCGATCAACCTGGCTCAGCGGTTTGCCGGGCAGATTCGCCCGGACAGCGGCGTGCTGGCGTTCATGAGCTCGGTGCTCGGCAGCGTGACCATGCCGGACGCGCCGGAACTGGCGTTGTACAAGGCGAGCAAGGCTGCATTGAACTCGATGACCAACAGCTTTGTGACGCAATTGGGCGATCAGAAACTGACGGTGCTGTCGCTGCATCCGGGCTGGGTGAAAACCGACATGGGCGGTGAAGGCGCTGACATCGACGTGGAAACCAGTGTGCGTGGGTTGGTGGATCAGGTGAATGCTTACACCGGCAAGGGTGGGCACCACTTCGTGAACTACAGGGGTGAAACCATTCCCTGGTAAACGCCGTCAATCCACTGTGGGAGCGAGCCTGCTCGCGATGGAGTGTCAGTCGACGCCGATGCAGCTGACCCACCATCGCGAGCAGGCTCGCTCCCACAGGTACGCGTCCCACACGAGGTTCAGTCGTCTGGCCGGACTTGCCTGCAACTGGGTTTTGTTCGACACTGCGCACCTCGTCCTCGCGGCGACCCTGGATCAGCAGACAGGGTAATCACTGAGCTGGCTAACCTGAACCCAACTTTCAGAGGAGCCGGCCAACATGCCTGCGACCCGTACCTGGTTAAAAAATCCCCTCGCGATCTTCACTGCCAATGGCCTCGATGCCCGTGGCGGCCTGGTTGTGCAAGACGGCTTGATCGTCGAAGTGCTCGCCGCCGGCCAGCAACCGTCCGCCCCCTGTGGACAAGTATTCGATGCTCGCGAGCATGTGATCCTGCCGGGGCTGATCAACACTCATCACCACTTCTATCAAACCCTGACCCGCGCCTGGGCGCCGGTGGTCAATCAGCCGTTGTTCCCTTGGCTGAAAACCCTGTACCCGGTCTGGGCACGCCTCACCCCTGAAAAACTCGCCCTTGCCACGAAAGTCGCGTTGGCCGAGTTGCTGCTGTCCGGCTGCACCACCGCCGCCGATCACCATTACCTGTTCCCGAAAGGCCTGGAAAACGCCATCGACGTGCAAGTCGAAAGCGTCCGCGACCTCGGCATGCGCGCCATGCTGACGCGCGGTTCCATGAGCCTGGGCGAGAAGGACGGCGGCCTGCCCCCGCAGCAGACCGTGCAAGAAGGCGAAGTGATCCTCGACGACAGTCAGCGCCTGATCGCCGAGTACCACGAGCGTGGTGATGGCGCGCAAATCCAGATCGCCCTAGCGCCGTGCTCACCGTTTTCGGTGACACCGGAGATCATGTCTGCCAGCGCCGAACTGGCGAACAAACTCGACGTACGACTGCACACGCACCTAGCGGAAACCCTCGACGAAGAAGACTTCTGCCTGCAACGCTTCGGCCTGCGCACCGTGGATTATCTGGACAGCGTCGGCTGGCTCGGCCCGCACACCTGGCTGGCGCATGGCATCCACTTCAACCCGGATGAAATCACCCGCCTCGGCGCGGCCGGCACTGGCATTTGCCATTGCCCGAGCTCGAACATGCGCCTCGCGTCCGGCATCTGCCCGACGCTGGAGCTGACCGCCGCCGGCGCGTTGCTGGGCCTCGGCGTGGATGGCTCGGCGTCCAACGATGCGTCGAACATGATGCTCGAAACCCGTCAGGCGCTGTACATCCAGCGGCTGCGTTATGGCGCCGAGAAGATCACGCCGGAATTGGTGCTGGGGTGGGCGACCAAGGGCTCGGCGAGTTTGCTCGGGCGCACCGATATCGGTGAACTGGCGGTGGGCAAGCAGGCGGACCTGGCAATGTTCAAGCTGGATGAGCTGCGGTTTTCCGGTAGCCATGACCCGGTTTCGGCATTGCTGTTGTGTGGTGCGGATCGGGCGGATCGGGTGATGGTGGGAGGCAAATGGCGAGTGATCGACGGGCAAGTTGAAGGGCTGGATCTCAAAGGTTTGATCGCCGATCACAGCCAGGCAGCCCGACAGTTGATCGCTGGCGTCTGATCGGACGCCTTCGCCGGCAAGCCGGCTCCTACAGGTTATGCGCGATAACTGTAGGAGCCGGCTTGCCGGCGATGCTTTTTAAAGCCCCAATGGCGATGTTGACCACCGACTGACTGCGGGCGTTTCGTGACGCCTTAGCGCACCAGTGGATGGCAACCTTGCATGGCCATGCACTTTATTGGCCTTGCGGGCCTCTTCGCGGGCGAGCCTCGCTCCTACAAGTACAACGCCGACCTGTAGGAGCGAGGCTTGCCCGCGAAGGCCGCTACACGGTTTCGGATATTTGTTGTCCTGTTGGTCAGTAATTTGCATTACCCCCTCCAACCTCAAAACAAAATGGAGTGGGAATTCATGCATAAACGTCCGTTGAAGACGCTGCTGTGCGCCGTCGCTGCAACCCTCGGTCTGAGCGCCAGCCTGACCGCCAGCGCCGCTGACCCGCTGAAAGTCGGCTTCGTCTACATCGGCCCGATCGGTGATCACGGCTGGACGTATCAGCATGAACAGGGACGCAAGGCGCTGGCCGAAAAATTCGGCTCGCAGATCACCACCCAGTACGTGGAAAACGTCGCCGAAGGCGCCGACGCCGAGCGGGTAATCCGCAACATGGCCAAGGACAACTACGACCTGATCTTCACCACCTCCTTCGGCTACATGAACCCGACCCTGAAAGTCGCGAAACAGTTTCCCAAGGTGACCTTCGAGCACGCCACCGGCTACAAGCAGGACAAGAACCTCGGCACCTACCTGGCGCGCACCTATGAAGGTCGCTACGTCGGCGGCTTCCTCGCGGCGAAAATGACCAAGACCAAAAAGATCGGCTACGTCGCCTCGTTCCCGATTCCGGAAGTGATCCGCGACATCAACGCCATTCAACTGGCCCTGAACAAATACAACCCCGGTACCGAGATCAAAGTGGTGTGGGTCAATTCCTGGTTCGACCCGGGCAAGGAAGCCGACGCCGCCAACGCGTTGATCGATCAAGGCGTGGACGTGGTGTTCCAGCACACCGACAGCCCCGCGCCGATCCAGGCCGCCGAGCGTCGTGGGGTGTATGCCGTGGGCTACGCTTCGGACATGGCGCACTTCGGGCCGAAAGCGGTGCTGACCTCGATCGTCAACGACTGGGCTCCGCATTACATTCAGGCGACCCAAAGCGTGATCGAGCATGCGTGGAAGTCGCAGGATTACTGGGGCGGCTTGAAAGAAGGCACGGTTGAACTGCCGATCAGCGACCTGGTGCCGGCGCCGGTGAAAGCCGAGGCCGAACAGATCATCGCGGACATCAAGAGCGGTGCGCTACATCCGTTTACCGGGCCGATCAAGGATCAGGCGGGCGTGGAGAAAATTGCGGCGGGCGCGACGGCGAGCAACGCGGAACTGGCCTCGATGAATTACTACGTTGAAGGCATGAAGGCCGAGATACCGAAGTAACCCTCAGCCCAACACAACCCCCTGTAGGAGCCGGCTTGCCGGCGATGAGGCCATCAAATTCAACATCAATGTTGAACAGGAGGCCGCCATCGCTGGCAAGCCAGCTCCTACAAAAGCTCATTCCATCTCAGGAACGCAGTATGAACAGCCTGCCCATCATCGACATCGCCCCGCTCTACAGCGATGACCAGACCGCCTGGCAATCCGTCGCCACACGCATCGACCGCGCCTGTCGCGAGTGGGGCTTCTTCTACATCAAGGGTCACCCGATCAGTGCCGCACGCATCGACGCCGTGCTTGATCACGCCCGACGCTTCTTCGCCCTGCCCGCCGCCGAAAAGCTCAGCATCGACATCACCCAGACCCGACACCATCGCGGCTACGGCGCCATCGCCACCGAACAGCTCGACCCGAACAAGCCCAGCGACCTGAAAGAAACCTTCGATATGGGCCTGCACCTGCCGGCCGATCACCCGCAAGTGCTGGCAGAAAAACCGCTGCGCGGCCCCAACCGTCATCCCTCGATGCCCGGTTGGGAAGCGCTCATGGAGCAACACTACGTCGACATGCAGGCGCTGGCTCAAACCCTGTTGCGTGCGATGACGATGGCGCTGAACATCGAGCGCGACTTCTTTGACACGCGCTTCCATGAACCGGTCAGCGTGCTGCGGATGATCCACTACCCGCCGCGCCATACCGCCAGCTCCGCAGATCAGCAAGGCGCCGGCGCCCACACCGATTACGGCTGCATCACCCTGCTGTATCAGGACGCGGCCGGTGGCCTGCAAGTGCGTAACGTGCAAGGCGACTGGATCGACGCGCCGCCCATCGAAGGCACTTTCGTGGTCAACCTCGGCGACATGATGGCGCGCTGGAGCAACGACCGTTATCTGTCGACGCCGCACCGGGTGATAAGCCCGTTGGGTGTGGACCGTTACTCGATGCCGTTCTTCGCCGAGCCGCACCCCGACACGCGCATTGAATGCTTGCCCGGTTGTCAGGATGCCCTTCACCCGGCGAAATACCCGGTCACCACCTGCGCCGAATTCCTGCTCTCGCGCTTCGCCGACACCTATGCTTATCGGCGAGAGCAAGAGGCGGGCTAATGAACCTCTTGGTCAGGTTTTACCAATTGTTGCGGCGAGCATCTGTAGAATGCCGCCATTGCACCTGATGAGATTTCAACAATGTACGATTGGCTGAACGCCCTGCCCAAGGCAGAACTGCACTTGCACCTGGAGGGTTCGCTGGAACCCGAGTTGCTGTTCGCCCTGGCCGAACGCAACAAGATCGCCCTGCCGTGGAGCGATGTCGAAACCCTGCGCAAGGCGTACGCCTTCAACAACCTGCAAGAGTTTCTCGACCTGTATTACCAGGGCGCCGACGTGCTGCGCACTTCGCAGGATTTCTACGACCTGACCTGGGCCTACCTGTTGCGTTGCAAGGCGCAGAACGTGATTCACACCGAACCGTTCTTCGACCCGCAGACCCACACCGACCGTGGCATCCCGTTCGAAGTGGTGCTCAACGGCATCGCCGCCGCACTGAAGGATGGCGAGCAGCAACTGGGCATCACCAGCGGTTTGATCCTGAGTTTCCTGCGTCACTTGAGCGAAGAACAAGCACAGAAAACCCTCGATCAGGCGCTGCCGTTCCGCGATGCGTTTGTGGCCGTCGGCCTGGACAGTTCAGAAATGGGTCACCCGCCGAGCAAGTTCCAGCGCGTGTTTGATCGCGCCCGCCACGAAGGCTTCCTTACCGTCGCCCACGCCGGTGAAGAAGGCCCGCCCGAGTACATCTGGGAAGCCCTCGACTTGCTGAAAATCCAGCGCATCGACCATGGCGTGCGCGCCATCGAAGACGAGCGCCTGATGCAGCGGATCATCGACGAGCAGATCCCGTTGACCGTCTGCCCGTTGTCGAACACCAAGCTCTGCGTGTTCGATCACATGTCCCAGCACAACATTCTCGACATGCTTGAGCGCGGCGTGAAAGTCACGGTGAACTCGGACGACCCGGCGTACTTCGGCGGGTATGTGACCGAGAACTTCCATGCGCTGTACACCGATCTGGGCATGACCCAGGATCAGGCCAAACGCCTGGCGCAAAACAGCCTGGATGCGCGGTTGGTCAAACCATAAAACTCCGCAGTTCCCCTGTGGGAGCGAGACCGGCTTGCCGGCGATGGCGATGTGTCAGACACGAATTTGTCCACTGACACGCCGCCATCGCGAGCAGGCTCGCTCCCACATTGGTGTACTACAACGCCATTTCCAGCTCGGTTTCCTTGGCAAAGCGATGGATTTCACGCTGCCCCGTCGCGGTGACGTGCAAGGCTCGCGAATCGTTCGGCAAACTCAGCCAACCGGACTGCATGAACAATTGCAGCAACGCCGCGCCCAGTGAACCGCCCATGTGCGGACGTCTTTCGCTCCAGTCGGGGCAGGCGCACGCGGCGCGGCGGGTGCTGTGCGCCAGCGCCTGTACGAACACACCGCGCTTGGCCAATTGCGTGGCGCCCTTGTGGGTGATCGACACCCGCTGCTCGAACTGTTCGATCCAACCCGTATCCAGCAAACGCTGGTAAAGGTCGGCGGCCAAAGTGCCCCCCAAATGATCGTCGCAGAGTCGTGCGCGCAACAGCGACGAAGGTGCCGCCTGAGGTTTGGAGAGAGGTGCGGCGCGTTTGAACACGTCCGGCATGCCTCGGGGTGTGCTGGCAATCGTCGCACTGGCCAGTGCTTCTATCGCAGCGCCGACTTCGGGCGCGGCCAGGCGAAAAAACCGCTTGCGGCCACGGGTTTCGACTTTCAACAGACCACCGGCGGACAAACGCCCCAGGTGTGCACTGGCCGAAGACGGTGACAGGCCGGCCAGCAAGGCCAGCTCTTCGGTTTGTCGCGCTGAGCCGTCCATCAAGGCCCACATCATTGCGCTGCGCTTTGGGTCAGCCAGCAACGTGGCGATCTGGCTGATGCAAGGTGCATGTTCCATGTATTCACTCCCTGTTGAATCGTTTCGTCTACTGCTCAGAGACATCTTGACCAGTAATGTGTCGTCGGCCAAGACGCGGAAACCGCGACAAACCGGGCAAAGCCACCCACTCACACAAGCCATTGCCTTGAGGGTTTTGCAAAGGCTCGGCGATCGAATGCGGGCCTGGCCGACTCGAACGCGGACTCGCCAAGGCGAGATCGACCGTGCGTACCTGAGGCGAGCGCTAGTATATGCGTGTTAACCGTCGGTTCCTGCCCTCTGAAAACCCTTGGTGGTGATAGTTCCTGAGTGAAATTTCGCTATTTGCCTGCGACTAATGATCAGTGACCGCCAACACGGGAAATTGACTACTTAAACCGGCGCATCGGCTGGCGAGCATTTCCCGCAAAAGGTTCACCGGCTTACTCAATTGTGCGCGATGGGCGCACAACAAATTCAGCGGTGCGCGCTCACAGACCAGCTCCGGCATCAGCACTTTCAAGCGACCGGCCAACACATCGGCGGCGACATCCAGCCAGGATTTGTAGGCGATCCCGGCACCCGCCACGGCCCACAGGCGCACCACATCGGCATCATCACTGAAACGGTCACCGCTGACGGTCAGGCTGACTTCGCGTTTGCCATCGTGAAAACTCCAGTGATCGTGAACCCGGCTGCCAAGCATGAACAGCAGGCAATTGTGCTGCGCCAGTTGCTCCAGTTGCCGGGGCTCGCCGTGTCGGGCCAGATAGCTCGGCGCGGCACACAGCACGCGGCGGTTATTCGGTGCGATGGGCAGCGCCACCAGGCTTGAGTCTTCCGGCTCGCCATAGCGCAGGGCAATGTCCACCGGCTGGCGGAACAGGTCGGCGATGCGGTCGCCCAGCAGCAGGCGCACCGTGAGCTTCGGATGCTCGCGCTGGAACTCGTCCAGCCACGGCAGCAACAGGTTGCGACCGAAATCCGACGGTGCCGACAGCTGCAACACTCCGCTGACTTGGTCCTGACCGCTGGCCAGCAAGCGGCGACCCTCATCGAGGTTGCTCAGGGCCGCCCGGGCGTATTCAAGAAACCCCTCGCCCTCGGCGGTCAGGCGCAGGCTGCGGGTGGAACGGGCGAGCAACCGCGCACCGAGTTGCTGTTCGATGCGCTTCAACGCCGCACTGGCGACCGCCGCCGACATGTCCATCCCCCGCGCCGCCGCCGACAGACTGCCCAGGTCCGCGGCCCGGACAAACAACTGCAAGTCATCGAAACGCAGCATTTCCAGCCTCTATTATCAAAAAAATATTGAAAGAGACTGCTCTTTTAGCGGGTTTTATCTTGCAGAGAAATAGCCAATCATCTGCCCCATCGAAATCACCCCGTTATCGGAGTCGAACATGTCCCAGCCGTTTACCGCCATTGCCACCCTGATCGCCAAAGCCGGTCAGCAGGACGCCCTCGAACAGCACCTGCGTGCACTGCTGGAACCGACCCGCGCCGAAGCCGGCTGCAGTCAATACGATCTGCATCAGGACCTGGCCAATCCGCAGGCCTTCTACATGATCGAGCAGTGGAGCAGCGACGAAGCGCTGCAAGCCCATGACGCCAGCGCACACATCCAGCATTTTCGCGCCACGGCCGGCGACCTGATCGAGCACTTCGATCTCAAACGCCTGCGCGTCGTGGCCTGATTTTCTTAAATACTGTTGTGGAGCCCTTCATGAAAGCCATTGCCTATTACGCCTCGTTGCCGATCAGCGACGCCAACTCCCTGCAAGACATCGAACTGCCAGAACCGGTCGCCGGCCCGCGCGACCTGTTGGTGGAAGTCAAAGCCATCTCGGTCAACCCGGTGGACACCAAAGTCCGCCAGAACGTGCAGCCTGAAGGTGGCGCGGCCAAAGTGCTGGGCTGGGACGTGGCCGGTGTGGTCAAGTCGGTCGGCAGTGAAGTGACGTTGTTCAAGGCCGGCGACAAAGTGTTCTACGCCGGTTCCATCGCCCGCGCCGGCGGGAACAGCGAGCTGCACGTGGTGGACGAGCGGATCGTCGGCCACATGCCTAAAACCCTCGGTTTCGCCGAAGCCGCCGCGCTGCCGTTGACGGCGATCACCGCGTGGGAATTGTTGTTTGAACGCCTGCAAGTGCGCGAAGGCAACACCGATGAAGGCCAGAGTTTGCTGATCGTCGGTGCGGCCGGCGGTGTCGGTTCAATCCTTACGCAACTGGCCAGCCAGCTCACCGGGCTGAAGGTCATCGGCACCGCGTCCCGTGCGCAAACCCAGAGCTGGGTGCGTGAGCTGGGCGCCGATCTGGTGATCGATCACAGCCAACCGCTGAGCGAAGAGCTCAAACGTGCAGGCGTGAACTCGGTGACCCACGTCGCCAGCCTGACCCAGACCGATCAGCATCTGGATCAATTGGTCGAGGCGTTGGCACCGCAGGGCAAACTGGCGCTGATCGATGACCCGAAGGCGCTGGACGTGACCAAGCTCAAGCGCAAGAGCCTGTCGCTGCACTGGGAGTTCATGTACACCCGCTCGCTGTTCGAAACCGCGGACATGATCGAGCAACACAAACTGCTCAATCGCGTGGCAGCGCTGATCGATGCCGGGACGTTGAAAACCACGGTGGGCGAGCACTTCGGAACGATCAATGCAGCGAATTTGCGGCGTGCGCATGAGCTGCTGGAGAGCGGCAAATCCAAGGGCAAGATTGTCCTCGAAGGCTTCTGAAACAGATTGATACAAGTGTCGTCCGAATGGACGACACCGTCAGTCCGAAGGTTGACCGTTGTCATCATTGCGATCGTATTCGGGTCTACAATCGGAATCTCTGCGATGCAATCTTTTAACCGAGGAGGTCAGCAATGAAGATCCTGATAAAAGAATTGGCAAAATCCCAGTGGCAGGTCCGCCTGGACCAACACGCGGTGACGTTCCGTAGCGAAGCCGAAGCGCGCGCGTTCACCCGAACCCTCGAAGCACGATTGCTCGCCCCTCATCAGATTCCCGTCCAGCAGCAACGCGCTGCCGGTTGAGACCTTCCTCATACCTGGGCTTTTACCAATGCCCGGGCATTTTGCAGACGCCGGGTGAGCATCGCTATGCTCACCACCAGAACTCCGCACAGGCTGATGACCATGGCCATCGGCATGGCGCTTCCGTCGTACAAAATACCCACGAGCGACGCGGCTCCGGCGGCGACGCTGAATTGCAGGCAACCGAGCATTGCCGACGCACTGCCCGCGCGCGCGCCCTGCCCGTTCATGGCGCAAGCCGAGGCGTTGGGCAGGATGCAACCGAGGCTGGCGATGCAGATGAACAGCGGAATCAGCAGCGGCCACAATTGCTCGGTGTGCAGCGAACTGACCGCGAGCAGCGTCAGGCCCGCCGCGAGGTAGATCCATACGGTGCGCGCCAGCAGGAACGCCGGGCCACGCTTGGCCAGCAACCGTGCGTTGACCTGCGCCACCAGAATGAACCCCGCCGCATTGGTGCCGAACAACCAGCCGAAGTGCTCGGCCGGCACGCCGTAGAGTTTGATGAAGACGAACGGCGAACCGGCGATGTAGGCAAACATCCCGGCGATGGCAATGCCACCGGTCAGGGCGTGGCCGAGGTACACCGGATCCGACAGCAGCCGACCGTACTGACGCAGCGCGCCCGACAAGGGCTGGCGCGGCATATTCGCCGGCATGCTTTCCGGCAAGCCGAGCGCCACGGCCAGCCCGGCCAATGCACTGAAACCGGTCAGCACCAGGAAGATCGATTGCCAGCCCGTGGTGTTGACCAGCAACCCGCCGAGCATCGGCGCGAGAATCGGTGCCAGGCCCATGACCAGCATCAGTTGTGAAAAGACTTTTGCCGAGCCCACCGCATCGCATTTGTCACTGACGATCGCCCTTGAAATCACCATCCCCGCACAACCGCCCAGCGCCTGGACGAACCGCGCACCGAGCAGCCATTCCAGGTTCGGCGCGTAGGCGCACGCCAGGGAAGCGACGGTGAACAGACCGACACCCGTCAGCAACGGAATGCGTCGACCAAAACGATCCGCCACCGGGCCGTACATCAGCTGACCGATGGACAAACCGAGGAAATACGCCGCCAGCGTCAGTTGAACGTGCTGTTCATCGGTGCCGAACGCCAGCGCCATGGCCGGAAATGCCGGCAGATAGAAATCGATTGCCAGCGGGCCAAAAGCGCTCAGTGCGCCAAGAATCAAAATGGTACGGAAGTTCATCGGGTATCCAGTGGGACGGAGGTCGGCGGGCACACAGTCTAGCCGCGCATCGACGCCTTGAACATTCCGATAGCTCGCTAACTATTAAAAACTCTGAAAAACGCCGGCCCTTGTAGGAGCAGAGCTTGCTCGCGAAGACAGAGTGTCAGCCACATCAATGCCGCCTGACCCAACGCATTCGCGAGCAAGCTTCGCTCCTACAGTGGTTTTGCGTATGGCCTTCAGGCGACTTTCACTTCATAGCCTTCTTCGCTGATCGCGGCGATCACTTGATCCGCGGTCAACGCACTTTCGACGCCGACTTCCTTTGCCGCCAGATCGACCCGTACGCTGGCCGCAGGATCCTTGGCTTGCAGCGCTTGAGTGATGGCTTTGACGCAGTGACCGCAGGACATGCCTTGAACGTTGAACACTTGCATGGAATGACTCCTTTAGTGAGGTTGCAAACAGTCTCGAGCTTGCCACCATGGCAAGGTCAAGTTCTGAAGTGAGCTGCCGGGCTGGCAATCGGCGTCGCGCTCGGCCAAGCTGCGTGCATCTATGACTCGATCTCAGGAGATTCAGCCATGCGCTGGTCAGCTCTCAGCCTGTTTGGCTTCCTCAGCCTTTTCGCCGCCGTGCCCTCGGTCAATGCTGCCGGGGAGGATTATGGCGTATTGATCATTTCCCGCGAGCGCCTGGAAGTGTCGACCAACTGCGAAATCGGCGTGTACCTCCAGGATCAACTGTCGGCGCGGCTGTTTCAGGAACAAAGCACCTCGTTCAACCTGCCGCCAGGCAACGTTTCGCTGCGCCTGAAATTGCTGCCAGGCCAAGCGCCGGGCTGCAACCCAGGCATGCTGGCGCCGGGCTCGCAGAACATCAGCCTCAAGGCCGGGGATGTGTTGAAGTTCCGGATTGCGATGACGCAGGAAGGCATGTACCTCAAGCCGACAGCCCTCGACTACTGATCCACCACAATTTTGTAGGAGCGAGGCTTGCCCGCGAAGGCGGTATTTCAGACACATCCTTGTCGACTGATACGACGCCTTCGCGGGCAAGCCTCGCTCCTACAGAGGATCACCGCCCCAATCTTTGCGCTTGACCTTGCCAGCATGGCAAGGTTGATCCTGTAGGCATCTACTACAGGGAGTGCGACCGATGTCCGAATCCACCACGTTTGATCTGCCGATTGCCGGCATGACCTGCGCCAGTTGCGCCGGGCGTGTCGAGCGTGCCTTGAGCAAAGTCATCGGCGCCACGGCTGTCAGCGTCAACCTGGCCACCGAGCAGGCGCGGGTTCAAGCGCCCAGCGACAGCCTGCCGGCGTTGATGGACGCGGTGCAGCAGGCCGGTTACAGCGTGCCGCAGCAAAGTCTGGAGTTGAGCATCGATGGCATGACCTGCGCGTCCTGCGTCGGTCGGGTCGAACGGGCGCTGGCCAAAGTGCCCGGCGTCAAAAGCGTCAGCGTCAACCTGGCCAACGAACGTGCCCACCTCGAACTGCTCGGGCAGATCGATCCGCAAACCCTGATCGCGGCCGTGACCAAGGCGGGTTACAACGCCAGCGTCTGGGAAGTCGAACACCCGTCAACCGACACGCAACATCAGCGCCTGCACCGCGAACGCTGGGTGTTGATCATGGCCATCGCCCTCGCCTTGCCGCTGGTATTGCCAATGCTGCTGCAACCGTTCGGCGTGCACTGGATGCTCCCGGCGTGGGTGCAATTCGCCTTGGCCACGCCGGTGCAGTTCATCTTCGGCGCCCGTTTTTATGTGGCGGCATGGAAAGCCGTACGCGCCGGTGCTGGCAACATGGACTTGCTTGTCGCCCTCGGCACCAGCGCCGGTTATGGCTTGAGCCTCTACGAATGGGCCACCGCCGCCGGACGCATGCCGCACCTGTATTTCGAAGCGTCTGCGGTGGTGATCGCCTTGGTGCTGCTGGGCAAATACCTCGAAAGCCGCGCCAAACGCCAGACCGCCAGCGCCATCCGCGCCCTCGAAGCCTTGCGCCCCGAGCGGGCGATTCAAGTCATCGACGGTCGCGAACAGGACGTCGCCATCAGCGCCTTGCGCCTGAATGATCTGGTGCTGGTCAAACCCGGCGAACGTTTCCCGGTGGACGGCGAAGTGGTCGAAGGCCAAAGCCACGCCGACGAAGCGCTGATCAGCGGCGAAAGCCTGCCGGTGCCGAAACAACCCGGCGACAAGGTCACCGGCGGCGCCATCAACGGTGAAGGTCGCCTGTTGGTTCGCACCCAGGCCTTGGGTGCGGAAACCGTACTGGCGCGGATCATCCGCCTGGTCGAAGACGCGCAAGCGGCGAAAGCACCGATCCAGAAACTGGTGGATAAAGTCAGCCAGGTGTTTGTGCCGACGGTGCTGCTGATCGCACTGGCGACCCTGATCGGTTGGTGGCTATACGGCGCACCGATGGAAACCGCGCTGATCAATGCCGTCGCGGTATTGGTGATCGCCTGCCCTTGCGCCCTCGGTTTGGCCACGCCAACGGCGATCATGGCCGGCACCGGTGTGGCGGCGCGCCACGGGATTCTGATCAAGGACGCCGAAGCACTGGAACGTGCCCATGAAGTCAGCGCGGTGGTGTTCGACAAGACCGGCACGCTGACTTCGGGTGCACCGCGTATCGCCCATCTGAACGCCATCGACGGTGACGAAGCCGCCCTGCTGCAAATGGCCGGCGCGCTGCAACGCGGCAGTGAGCATCCATTGGCCAAGGCAGTTCTGGATGCGTGCGCCGAACGCGGTTTGACCGTGGCCGATGTCAGCGACAGCCAGTCCCTGACCGGGCGCGGCATTGCCGGCAACCTCGAGGGTCGGCGCCTGGCGCTGGGCAATCGTCGCCTGCTGGAAGAAAGCGGGTTGAGCGCGGGACCATTGGCCGACGCTGCTACCGCATGGGAAACCGAAGGCCGGACCCTGTCCTGGTTGATCGAGCAAAACCCCACGCCGACGGTGCTGGGTTTGTTCGCCTTCGGTGACACCCTCAAATCAGGCGCGCTGCAAGCGGTGCAACAACTCAGCGCCCGCCACATCAGCAGCCACTTGCTGACCGGCGACAATCGCGGCAGCGCCAAAGTGGTCGCCGAGGCGTTGGGCATCACCGACGTGCACGCCGAAGTACTGCCGGCCGACAAAGCCGCCACCGTCGCCGAACTGAAAAAGACCGGCGTGGTAGCGATGGTCGGCGACGGCATCAACGACGCCCCGGCCCTGGCCGCCGCCGACATCGGCATTGCCATGGGTGGCGGCACCGACGTCGCCATGCACGCAGCCGGGATCACCCTGATGCGCGGCGATCCTCGACTGGTGCCGGCAGCGCTGGACATCAGCCGCAAGACCTACGCGAAGATTCGTCAGAACCTGTTTTGGGCCTTCGTTTATAACCTGATCGGCATTCCGCTGGCCGCATTCGGTTTCCTCAACCCGGTGTTGGCCGGCGCGGCGATGGCGTTGTCGAGCGTCAGCGTGGTGAGCAATGCGTTACTGTTGAAAACCTGGAAACCCAAGGATCTGGAGGACAACCGATGAACATCGGCCAAGCAGCCCGCCAAAGTGGCCTGAGCGCGAAGATGATCCGTTATTACGAGTCCATCGGCTTGCTCAAGGCGGCTCATCGCACCGACAGCGGTTACCGGGTTTACGGCGCTGACGACTTGCACACGCTGGCCTTTATCAAGCGTTCGCGGGATTTGGGGTTTTCCCTGGAAGAGGTCGGCAAACTGCTGACCCTCTGGCAGGACCGCCAACGAGCCAGCGCCGATGTGAAAGCGCTGGCTCGTCAGCACATCGACGAGCTGAACCAGAAAATCCTCGAACTCGGTCAGTTGCGCGACACGTTGCAGGACCTGGTCGAGCACTGCCAGGGCGATCACCGCCCGGACTGCCCGATCCTCAAAAATCTTGAGTCGGGTTGCTGCGCCGTACCCGCTCACCCCTGATCGCGAGCACCTTCACCATCAACAAGGTGGTGAGGGGAATG
This sequence comes from Pseudomonas sp. GM60, assembly GCF_000282415.1. Lineage (NCBI taxonomy): Bacteria > Pseudomonadati > Pseudomonadota > Gammaproteobacteria > Pseudomonadales > Pseudomonadaceae > Pseudomonas > Pseudomonas sp. GM60. The sequence continues at coordinate 96,445 of NZ_AKJI01000077.1, read as the reverse complement.
CCGTGGAACAACAACACCACCGCGCCGGGCGTCCACCATGAATAAAACGGCGCGGCGATCAGCATGCCAATGCCGAACCCGGTCATTTGCAGCAACGTCAGAAAGCTGAAAATCGGCAGGCGCAGGTTGTCCGGTTCACGTTGCAGACGCGACATCAGGCCGACTTCCGAGAAGCCGTCGCCCAGCCCTGCCGGCAGTGAGAACAGCAATAAACCGTAGAGCGTTTGCTGCTGGAACATCAGGATGAAGCCGCAGGACATCAGCAACACGCCGAAGAAAAACCGTCGCTCCAGGTTCACGTTGTCCGAGCCTTTCAGGCGACTGGCAATCCGTGCGCCGATCAATTTTCCACTGGCCCAGACCGCCAGCATCAGGCCCAACGTGGTGCTGGCCGATTCGGGTGTCAGCAGTTTTGAAATGATCGGCAAACCGACGTTGTGTGCAGCGCTGCCCAGAGTGTCGGCCATGGTGACCGCGAGCATCGCGGCCACCACCGGTGTGGTGCGCAGCCCTTGGCGCAGCGCTGACCATTCGCCTCGTTCATGATGGGGCCCGGCACTGGGAGACGGTCCGGCAAACCGCAGCGGCAGGATGAACAACGCGGCCAGCAGGTAAGTGACCACGTTCAGCGCAAAGACTGTTTCAAAGCCGAACGCCGCCACCAACAGGCCGGCCACCAGACTTCCGCCGACCATCGCCGCCGACGATGCGGAGGTGATCCAGGCGTTGGTCTTGAGCAACTGCTCGCCATCGATCAAGTGCGGCAACTGGCTGTTGAGGCCGATGGCGAACAATGAATTGCCCAAGCCCAGGCCAAAAGCGATCACCGGCAGCAAAAGCGCTTGCTGGCTGACTGGCAACACCAGCAGCAAACCCAGCAATCCGGCGCGCAGCAGGTCGAACGCGATCAACGGCAAGCGCCCGGCCCAGCGGCGATAAAAACTCGTGCCGATCAGGCTGGCGAAAATCCCTCCCCCCACGCGACTGGCGAGGAAGATACCGACACTCATGGCGCTGTTGCTGAGCAGGTAGACGTAGGTGGCCAGGGCGACCATGTTGAGGAACGCGCCGAAGTCCGAGACCAGACGGGCGGCAATGATCAGTCGGGCATTGCGGGTGGAGGTGTTCACATTCAGTCCTTGAGTGTGGTGGTCAACACAATCCTTGTAGGAGCCAGCTTGCTGGCGAAGGCGTCTTCAAGGTCGCCATCGCCAGCAAGCTGGCTCCTACAGGGATTGTGGTGTTACAAAAAACCCGGCCGAAGCCGGGTTTTTCGTCAACCGATCACTGCATCCACGGTGGAGGCGGTTCTTCGGTTTTGCTCGGTGGCGCATCATCTGCTGCGCGTATCGCTTGTTTGCGTTCTTCATCCAGGCGTGCTGCCTCGATTTCGCGTATGACCCCGCCAACGTCGGCCAACTCTTCCGGTTCGTCGAACTCGCCGGTCAAGACACTGGCCGGGTGCAAGGTGCCGGCTTCGTACAAGGCCCACATTTCCTTGGCGTATTTGGTCTTTTTCAACTCCGGGGCAAACCGCCCGAAGTAGGACGCCATGTTGCCCACGTCGCGCTCCAGCATGCTGAACGCGTGGTTGTTGCCCGCCGCGTCGACCGCTTGCGGCAAGTCGATGATGACCGGGCCGGTCGGCGTCAACAGTACGTTGAACTCGGACAGGTCACCGTGCACCAGGCCGGTACACAACATCAGCACGATCTGCGAAATCAGGAACGCGTGATATTCGCGCGCCTGGTCCGGCTCCAGCACCACGTCGTTCAGACGCGGCGCGGCATCGCCGTACTCGTCGGCCACCAGTTCCATCAGCAGCACACCTTCAAGGAAGTCGTAAGGCTGAGGAACCCGCACACCCGCACCGGCCAGACGGAACAGCGCCGCTACTTCGGCGTTCTGCCAGGCATCTTCGGTTTCTTTCTTGCCGAACTTGGAGCCCTTGGCCATCGCCCGAGCCTGACGGCTGTTGCGTACCTTGCGACCTTCCTGGTACTCGGACGCCTGGCGGAAACTGCGTTTATTCGCCTCCTTGTAGACCTTCGCGCAACGCAACTCGTTGCCGCAGCGCACCACATAAACAGCTGCTTCTTTACCACTCATGAGTGGGCGCAGCACCTCGTCGACCAGACCGTCCTCGATCAGGGGTTCAATGCGTTTTGGAGTCTTCATCAGCTTTTATTGTGGGTCCTTTATTACCAAACACGCGAAAGTCATTCGTTATACGGCAATCCACTCATTCGGGGGAGGGGTTACCGACCTATGAACGTTGCGGATGCACACAATGTGCCGAAAAAACCCGGCAAACCCGCCGATGCTCATCGACCGCCAAGGATCATAGCCGAGCCGGCAGCACTTGTTGGAGAAGGGATGCGAGGGGATTTGCGACAGAATCCGACATACCGGTCCCTACCGTTCGCAAGATTTTTTTCAACAGCCCTCAATTTCCTCCTTTAGCAGCCGAAGTCATCTGTAACAAAGTGAATTGTCCGACGATCGTTCCGACAGAAAACGATGGCGTGCCCAAGGGATCGGGTTCAACAAAACGTTTACGGCTGCCAATAATTCCGCGAGTCATCTGCACTGCGTGGGCCTACAAGAAAATCTGGAGCGCGGATGAACATCAAACAGAAGTTGACGTGGGCGTTTGCAATCATCGCCTGCCTGCCCGTGGTGCTGGTCGCCACCCTCGTTGTGTTGAACTTGCGCAGTGATGCCAAGGACGAGTTCGTCGACAACAGCGGTCGTGAAATCCGTCAGGTCAGCAATGCCATGCAACTGTTTTTCGACGGCATCAGCCAGAACGTCGAATACCTGGCCAAGCAACCGCTGATCACGAACTCCGACGACAGCCTCAAGACCTACATGAAGGCCGACGCCGCCAGCGTTCCCCAAGGCGAGGCGGACAAAAAAGTCTTCGGCTTCCTGCAGGACCTGGGCAACGCCCATCCGTCCTACGCCTACGCGATCCTCGGCACTGCGGCCGGTGGTTATGTGTCGTGGCCGGACGATGCCAAGCTGGCCAACTACGACCCGCGCCAGCGTCCGTGGTACAAGGCGGCCCAGGCCAAACCGGGCAAGCCGTTCCGTACCGAGGCCTATTACTGGGCCGAAAATGATACGTCCTACGTCAGCACCGTACGCACCATCGACAACAAGCTGGGCACCAACGGCGGCGTGGTCAGCATCGACGTGTCGCTCAAACAGCTCACCGAACTGGTTAAACAGATCAAGCTCGGCGAAACCGGCTACCTGATGCTGCTGGAAAACTCCGGCACCGTACTGGTCGATCCGAAACAACCGGAACACAACTTCAAGGCACTGGGCAGCCTCGGCGAGGGTTATGCGCAACTGGCCAAGGCCGGTAAAGGCCTGGTCGAAGTCGAGCTCAATGGCGAGCGCTACATGGCTAACGTCTGGCCTTCCGAGCAATTGGGTTGGACCTTCATCGGCCTGATCAAACAAAGCGATGTGATGAGCACCGCGACCCAACTGACCTGGTTGATCGCAATCATCGCCGCCGTGCTGGCCGTGGTCTTCGCCATTGTCGGCGCCAGTTTCGCCAGCGTCATCGTGCGTCCGATCCGCAGTGTGGCCGATGGCCTGGAAGGCATTGCCCAAGGTGAAGGCGACCTGACCAAGAACCTGCAAATCCGTGGCAGCGACGAAACCGCGCAACTGGCCAACTGGTTCAACCAGTTCCTGGCGGCGATTCGCAACCTGATTCAAAGCATCGGCGGCGCCGCGACCAAAATCCTCGCCACCTCCAAGAGCTCGACCCAGGTCTCCAGCGACATGGCCGAAGCGGCCGGACGCCAGCGTGAAGCCGTGGACATGGTGTCGACCGCGTTCCACGAAATGGTCGCCACCGCCAACGAAGTCGCGCGCTCGTGCAGCCAGGCGGCCGAGTCGGCCGACAGTGGCCAGCGCCAGGCACGCGAAGGTCAGCAACAGATTGATGCCGCCGTGACCAGCGTTGATCGCCTGAGCCAGGAAATCGAACAGTCGGCACAGTCGATGCAACAACTTGAGCGCGACAGCAATGACATTCAGTCGATTCTCGGGACTATCCGTTCAATCGCCGAACAGACCAACCTGCTGGCGTTGAACGCTGCCATCGAGGCAGCACGGGCCGGTGAACAAGGTCGCGGTTTTGCGGTGGTGGCGGACGAAGTGCGGGCCTTGGCCAAGCGCACCGCCGACTCCACAGCGGAAATCGACGGCCTGCTTGGCAACCTCGCCAAGCGCACCAGCCAGGTGACTCAGCAGATGCATGCGAGCCTGGAAGTGTCGCAGCAGTCGGTGACTCGCATCGGTGAAGCCCGCAGCAGCTTCGGGCAGATCCGTGAATCGGTGGACGTGATCCGCGACATGAACACCCAGATCGCCACGGCGGCTGAACAGCAGCATCAGGTGGCCGAAGACATCAATCGACACATCAGCCAGATTCATGGTGATGCGCAGTTGGTGGCAGAACTGGCGAACTCGGCGCGGTTGGATTCGCAGAGCCTGGCCGGGTTGTCGAATGAGCTGGATGGGTTGGTTCGCCGTTTCCGTACCTGACGGCGACCGCTTCGCGGTCGATCGCTGGCAAGCCAGCTCCTACAGGATTTGCGTGATCCCTTGTAGGAGCTGGCTTGCCAGTGATGGCGGCCTCACTGCCGAAACAACTCTCCAGGCGTAAACCCGAACAACCCTCTAAACGCCGCAATAAACGCCGACGTCGAGTCATACCCGCACGCCAACGCCGCATTCGTCACGCTGTCCCCCGCCTCCAGCAAATTCAACGACGACAGCAGCCGCATCCGCTGCCGCCAGCCACGAAAACTCAACCCGGTTTCACGCTGGAACAAGCGCATCAGGGTCTTCTCCGACGTACCCAATCGTTGTGCCCATTCCTGCAAGGTCACGTTGTGTTCCGGGTTTTCGATCAATTCGTTGCACAAACCCAGCAAGCGTTCATGGCGCGGCAGGGGCAGCGAGAAACCGACCTCCGGCAAATTCGCCAGTTGATCCAGCAGCACATTCACCAGCCGCGCCTCCGGGCTGTCGCCCTGTGGATATTCCACCGGCAGCGCACAAAAACTCTTGATCAGCTCCCGGGCCAGCGGCGTCACTTCCAACACCCGGCAACGCCCGTCCGCCCATTGGCAATCCTCGCGACGCACGTAAAGGCTGCGCATTTCGGCGCGCATCGAGGTCACGACCTGATGCTCAAGATCCGCCGGAATCCAGATCCCCCACTGCGGCGGCGCAAAAAAACTGCCCTCGGCGGTGTGCACACCGAGGACGCCGCTGATGGCGTAGGAGAATTGCACCCAGTCGTGGCGGTGAGACGGCGTCCATGAACCGGCGTTGAGGCTTTCGGCGCGTGCGTACAACGGACGCGGCAACACGGTCAGGGCCGGGATGGTCCGTTCGAGGGATTGTTGTCCGTTAGTCGGCATTGACTGGCCTTGTGTCGCGGGATTGCTGATGAGGCGACGTTAGGCCATGTCACTCATCTATTCAATATCGGTGACCCCCTGTGGGAGCGAGCCTGCTCGCGATGGCGGCGTGTCAGTTAACAAATTTGCCGACTGACACACTGCTATCGCGAGCAGGCTCACTCCTACAGGTTCGGTGTACACCCCAGCGAATCAGCGTTCGATGATTGCGGTGACACCATGCCCGCCCGCCGCACAAATCGAGATCAGCCCCCGGCCCTTTCCGGCGGCGTCGAGCAGCTTGGCCAGATTGGCGACAATGCGCCCGCCCGTCGCTGCAAACGGATGCCCTGCCGCCAGTGAACTGCCTTTGACGTTGAGCCGGCTGCGGTCGATGGAGCCCAGTGGCGCGTCGAGGCCGAGACGGGTTTTGCAGTACTCGGGATCTTCCCAGGCCTTCAAGGTGCAGAGCACTTGTGCGGCGAAGGCTTCGTGGATTTCGTAGTAATCGAAGTCCTGCAAGGTCAGGCCATTGCGCGCCAGCAAACGCGGCACCGCGTAAACCGGCGCCATCAACAGCCCTTCGGCACCGTTGACGAAATCCACCGCCGCCGCCTCGCCATCGCGCAAATACGCAAGGATCGGCAAGCCGCGTTCCTTCGCCCATTCTTCACTGCCCAGCAGCACCAGCGACGCGCCGTCGGTGAGCGGCGTCGAGTTGCCGGCGGTCAGCGTGCCTTTGGCGCTTTTCTCGAACGCCGGTTTCAGCGACGCGAGTTTTTCCAGGGTCAGGTCCGGGCGCAGGTTGTTGTCGCGGGTCAGGCCGAAGAACGGCGTCATCAGGTCGTTGTGCCAGCCTTCGGTGTAGGAGGCCGCCATTTTCTGATGACTTTCCAGCGCCAGTTGATCCTGCTCGGCGCGCGCAATGTTCCAGGTCTGCGCCATCAGTTCGCAGTGTTCGCCCATCGACAGGCCGGTGCGGGGTTCGCCGTTGCGCGGAAATTCAGGGACGAGATGACCCGGTCGAAGCTGCAAAAAGGTTTTCAGCTTGTCGGCCGTGGTCTTGGCGCGGTTGGCTTGCAGGAGGATTTTGCGCAAACCTTCGTTGATGCCGATGGGCGCGTCGGACGTGGTGTCGACGCCGCCGGCAATGCCGCATTCGATCTGGCCCAGGGCGATTTTATTCGCCACCAGCAACGCCGCTTCCAGCCCGGTGCCGCACGCTTGCTGAATGTCATAGGCCGGCGTGGTCGGCGACAGCCGCGAGCCGAGCACGCATTCGCGGGTCAGGTTGAAGTCCCGGGAATGCTTGAGCACCGCGCCCGCCGCCACTTCACCCATGCGCAGGCCGTGCAGGTTGAAACGTTCGATCAGGCCTTCGAGTGCGGCGGTAAGCATCGCCTGGTTACTCGCGGTGGCGTACGGCCCGTTGGAGCGTGCGAAGGGAATCCGGTTACCGCCGATGATCGCGACGCGGCGCAGCTGAGTCATGAAAAAGCTCCTGATGAAAATCCAAATACCAACACCAACCCCTGTAGGAGCCAGCTTGCTGGCGATAGCGTCCGTTCAGGCAATGAAGGTGTCGACTGGACGGACGCCATCGCCGGCAAGCCGGCTCCTACAGGGATTGCATCGCTACAAAATCCCGGGATAAAACCAATCTGCAATGTCCAAGCGTAGGCCTTATCTCGTGGATCGAACGACTGATTGCCATTCGTGGTCCACACTTTGAACCCCAGCTGCTGGAGCGCGTTCCATGTCTGACCGCTATATCGACTTCGCCAATTCATCCATCGGCCATCGTCTGGTCGGGGCCTTGGGGCTGCCGTCGCCGGTTCGGCTGGGACGCTGGCAGGCGGGCCGGCTACGACCTGTCGAGGGGGCGCTACTGATCGGCGGCGGGCCGCTGGCGGAAAAAGTCAGCGCCTTCGCCAACCGCCTGACCGATGCGATTTACAGCTACGGCAGCGAACCTTCGATCGCCACCGCCTGGATTCCCGGCCACGGCCCGAAACTCAAGGCGGTGGTGTTCGACGCCAGTCATCTGGTGCAAACCGATCAGCTCAAGCAACTGCGCGAGTTCTTTCAGCCGCTGATGAAAAACCTCGATCACTGTGCGCACCTGGTCATTCTCGGGCGCACGCCGCAGACGTTGAGCGATCCGTTTGCCGCCAGCGCCCAGCAAGCCCTGGAAGGCTTCAGTCGTTCGCTGGCCAAGGAACTGCGCAGTGGCGGCACCTTGCAACTGATCCACGTCGGCGAAGGTGCCGAGGATCAACTGGAAGGCCCGCTGCGGTTTTTCCTTTCGCCCAAAAGTGCGTTCGTCTCCGGGCAAGTGATTCACCTGAACCCCTGCGCCACGCCAGTGACGGACTGGACGCGTCCGTTGTCGGGACGCAAGGCGCTGGTCACCGGCGCGGCGCGCGGCATCGGTGCATCGATTGCCGAAACCCTGGCCCGTGACGGCGCCGACGTGATCCTGCTCGACGTGCCACCGGCGAAAACCGATCTCGACGCCCTCGCCGCACGCCTCGGCGGACGCAGCATCACCCTGGACATCTGCGCCGAAGACGCCGCCACGCAGTTGATCGAGCAGTTGCCTGACGGCGTCGATATCGTGGTGCACAACGCCGGCATCACCCGCGATAAAACCCTGGCCAACATGACCCCGGAATTCTGGGATGCGGTGCTCGCGGTCAATCTCAATGCACCGCAAGTGTTGACCAAGGCTCTGCTCGACAGCGGCACCTTGCACGATAACGGCCGGGTGATTCTGCTGGCGTCCATCAGCGGCATCGCCGGCAATCGCGGGCAAACCAATTACGCGGCGAGCAAGGCGGGTTTGATCGGTCTGGCCCAAGCCTGGGCGCCGTTGCTCAATGAGCGGGGCATCAGCATCAACGCGGTGGCTCCGGGGTTCATCGAGACGCAAATGACCGCACACATTCCCTTCGGCTTGCGTGAGGCCGGCCGGCGCATGAGTTCGCTGGGCCAGGGCGGCCTGCCGCAAGACGTTGCCGAAGCGGTGGCCTGGCTGGCGCAACCTGGCACCGGCGCGTTCACCGGGCAAGCGCTGCGGGTCTGTGGGCAAAGTGTCTTGGGGGCTTAGTGATGATCACCGATTGGCACACACTCAACCGCGAACCGAGCCTGCCTGGGTTGTATGTGCAGGCTGCTACGCGCCGCAAGATCACCGGCACCACGCTGCCCGATGCGGGTTTGCGTTGCTGGGTCGATGTTGACCCAAAACGCCTGGCGGCCTATCGCAACGTCTGCGGGTTTGCCGACAACGGTTTGTTGCCGCCGACTTATCCACACATCCTGGCGTTCGCGCTGCAGATGCAACTGCTGACCGCCAGGGATTTTCCGTTTCCGCTGCTGGGGTTGATTCACCTGAGCAACCGCATTCGCGTCTTGCGGCCCATGGGCGGCGTGAACCGCGCGCGCATCAGCGTGCAGGTGCAGAATCTGCAACCCCATGCGAAGGGGGCGACGTTCGAGCTGCTGACAACACTCGATGATCAGTTGGGGCCGTTGTGGGAGGCTGAAAGCCGGATGCTCTGTCGCGGGGTCAAACTCGAAGGCGAACCGGCCGAGGAAGTGCTGGCCCCGACGTTGCCGTTGAGCGAAGTCACCCGTTGGCAAGCGCCAGCGGACATCGGTCGGCAATATGCCAAAGTGTCCGGCGACTACAACCCGATTCACCTGAGTGCGGTGAGCGCCAAACTGTTCGGCTTCCCGACGGCCATTGCCCATGGGTTATGGAACAAGGCGCGAACGCTGGCTGCGCTTGCCGATCATTTGCCCACGGCAAACGTCGAGATTGCCGTGCAGTTTCGCAAACCGGTACGCCTGCCCGGCGAGGTGACACTGCTCGCCAGTGCGGCGGGGTCCAGTGGTGATTTTCAGTTGCTGGGTGCCGGGGATCTGGAGCACATGGCCGGACATTGGCGACCGGTTGCCTGATCGTTCGCATCAGCCAGATCAGCAGGACAAAGCACTGTATCGGGTAAAAAACGTCCGTTTTGGCTGAATGATTCTATGCTGACATTACATAGTGATAGTCAGGGTAGACGCACTCATGAAAACAAACCTCCCCCGCAAGCAAAAAAGTGCCGTAGCCACCACGGATCGGAGCCGGCAACTGGACAGGATTCCCGCCGCGCTGTATTTCGATGCCGCCACCGACGCCATCGCCCGTTCGAGCGTGCAATTTTGAGTTCCGGGGACAAGCTGTTCGGGCGCTTGCTCAACCGCAATCCGCCGCCACCGGAAATCCCCAAGGCCCTGAGCACGCCAGGTGTCGGCTTACAGATGCGCCTGGACGCCGAAGGCCGGGTCATTCATCTGACTGGCCCGCTGCGCCATGGCCTGGCCCAGCAGCACCCCGCCGCGCAGGCGCCGCTTCTACACGATTACCTCATGCCGCACAGCAGCCTCGCCGTCCAAGGCACACCGGCCGACTGGCAAGGACAAAGTCTGGATCTGGACTTTTTCAGCCTCAGCGGGCAACCCTTGCACCTGCGCGGCTGGGTGCAGCCGTTGGCCGATGCCTGGCTGTTGCAGTTACTGGACATCGGCGATTTGTTGTACGAACGCCGGCAAGCGCGCAGCCGAGAACTCTGCCAGTTGCTCGCGACACAGATCGGTGATCAGTTGCGCCTGTGCAGCCTGGCGCGCCTGCCCGACGTACTGCTGGAACAACTGCAACATCTGGCGCGGCGTTTTCAAATCCCGTGCATGGCCGTGGCGTTGCTGGATGAACAGGAAGACGGTTGGCAGATCCATCAACATTACGCGGCCTTTGATGCGCCCCGGCTGTGGCAAAACGGTCAACGCCTGGGCACCGGGCTCGACAGTTTGAACGGCTCCGCCCCGCAGCATTTGACCCTCGGCGAGCACCCGCGCCTGCACAGCCTCTTCGGTAATGCCGAAGGGCTTGCGGTGCCTTACCACGATGCGCAAGGCGTGGTCGCGTGGTTGCTCTGTGGTTTTTACCCGGTGCAACAACGTGCACCCGACGTCGGAGAGCGCGACTGGTTGCAGCTCGCCGCCGCGCTCGCCGGGCCATTGCTGGAGCGTTTGCGCGAGCATCAGCACCATCTGCAACTGGAGCGACTGGAATCGCTGCAAGCCTTGCTCGGCAGCGGATGGTGGGAAATTTTCAGCGACAGCGCCGAGGTGCAATTGGCGTCGTCGCTGGCCAACACACTGAACCTGATCAGCACACGCATGCCGCTGCACGCCTGGCTCGAGCAGGTCCACCCTGCCGACCGCAAAGCGCTGCGCAGTCGCCTGCAAGACTTGCAGGACGACGGCACACCTTTATTGCTCTGCGTGCGCCTGCATCACCCCGACACGCCGACCTGGTATCGCCTGCAAGGCCAAGCCATGGGCGTCGGCAAAGATCGGCGGCTGGTGGGTTTCATGCTCGACATCAGCGACATCAAAAACCAGCAACAGGACGCCGCGACGGCCCAGAGCGCGAAAATGGCCACCCTTGGTGAAATGGCCACGGGCCTGGCGCATGAAATCAGCCAGCCGCTGAACGTGATGCGTCTGGCCATCGTCAACGTGCTCAAGCGCCTGGACAGCGGTGAAGTGCAGGTCGACTACCTGATCGACAAACTCAACCGCATCGATGCCCAGGTCCAGCGTGCGGCGCGGGTGGTGGATCACATGCGGGTGTTCGGCCGCCGCTCGGAGGCCGGGCAGCATCCCTTCAATCCGGTTGACGCCATCGGGGGCACGCTGTCGCTGCTGGCCGAGGAGTTGCGAGGCAAAGACGTCGAGCTCAGGGTCAGCGAGACCGGTTTCCAGGTTCAGGTGCGTGGCAATGTCGATCAGCTGGAACAGGTGCTGATTAACCTGATGGTCAACGCGCGGGATGCATTGCTGAGCAAATGCGAAACGGATGGGGATTTCAAACCGTGGATTTCGCTGCACACCGAACGTGACGAGCATTCAGTGCGACTGTGGGTCGAGGACAACGGGGGCGGTATCGATCCGCAGTTGCTGGAGCGGATTTTCGAACCGTTTTTCACCACTAAACCGGTGGGTGTGGGTACGGGGCTGGGGTTGTCGGTGAGCGTTGGCATCGTCGAGAACATGGGGGGAACACTGCGCGCGAGCAACTCGGCCGAAGGCGCTCGGTTCTGTATCGAGTTGCCGATTGCCGTGGAAGATCGTGTCACCCGATAGGCTTTGCCTTTCTGGCCAGGCAAATAAAAACCTGTAGGAGCCGGCTTGCCGGCGATGGCGATGCCAAATTCAACATAGATGTTGAGTGTTGAACCGCCATCGCCGGCAAGCCGGCTCCTACAGGGTCACTGTGTTTATTTGGGTGGGTAATTGGCGAGGATCCGCCCGACCGTCTCACGTATCGCGGTGCTGCGGTCCGACGGGTTCGGCGTGCGGCTGAGGATTTGTTCGTCACTGCCGCGCCACACCAGTTTGCCGTCCTTGCCGTCGAGCAGGTCGATCTGGATGATCGCCACTTTGTAGCTGATGTTGCGGGTTTCGTTGTACATCGGCCCGCCCCAGTAGCCATTCCACGGGTTACCCCAAGCGCCGCCGTAGTTGGTGGTCACTTGTTGCTGACGGTCTTCGACGATCAGGTAGGTTTGCACACTCACATCGCCCTTTTTGCCCGCAGCGGCCGGACGCAGGCCACGCTGGTCCAGCTGATCGGCCACCGATTGGCGGATGCGCTGTTCGGTCAGGTCGCTCTTGATCCGTGGGTCATCGGGGCGATATTGCAGGGCGGGGTCTTTCCAGCTCCAGCTGCGATAGGCGGCAAAATCGCGGCTGGCGTCGAAGTCATGATTGACCTGGTTGGCGGCGCAGGCTGTCAGGAGCGCGGCCACTGCCAGTAAAACGAGACGGCGGAACATGATGATTCTCCGATTGAAGACATGAACCTGTGAAACGCTTCTTTTTTACAGAAGCTAACTAGGAGGATACGCCGACATGGCCTTTTCTACAGCCTCCCGAATGGCATCGGCGCGTGCACTCTGACTGCCCTTGTTGCTGGTTTCGGCGCTCGAACTCCAGACGGATTGACCGCTTTGAGCATCGAACATGTCCACCTGCACCACCACGACCTGTTCCGAATAGGTGCGAACGATCGGCACCGTGTTGTACATGCCATAACCGCTGCCGTAGCGGTTGTACCCGCCATACCCGCCGCCGTAGTAACCGTAGTCGTCCTGAACCTGCCGCAAGCGGGTTTCCAGATGCAGATTGGCGCTGACGAACAGGTCCGCCGGACGATTGTCGTGCAGCGGGCGCAAGCCGCGCTGATCAAGGGCGTTGCTCACGGCTTCGGCGACTTGCGCCGAGTCCGCCCACGCCGAACCCGGCGGCAGTTGCCCATTGAGCCAGGCCCAACTGCGGTAGCGGCCATAGTCACGCGGCGGGGCCGGATAGGCACTGCGGTCGAACGTGTTGGCGGCCTCGGGCGGTGCCGGCGGCAAAGGGTTGGACGTCGCCACATAAGGGTTGCTGCCCTGGCAGGCAGCCAATCCCAGACAGATCACCAATAACCCGGTACGACGTTTCATTTCGCGCTCCGATCAGACCGGCCGACAGATCCAGTGCAGGTAGCGCCCAAGACCGGCAAAACTTGGATGACGCCGGTGGGCCAGTTCCATTTCGAGCAAGTCCACCAGTTCGGCGCGAGCCTGAAACTCCACTGGCATGTAGTCGTGAAAAACACGCACCCCGCTCTGGGTTTCGACCTGCCACAGACCTTCAAGTTGCACCGCCAATTCACGCGGATCAAGGGGCTGTTGCGGCGTCAGGCTCTGCTTTTCGCCGGCCATGTCGTTCTTGCGCATTTTGCGGAAGTGGCCCTTGAGCAGGTTGCGGTAGATCAGTGCATCGCGGTTGTAAAACGCCAGGGACAACCAGCCGTCCGGCTTCGTCAACTGATGCAGCACCGGCAGAATCGCGTGGGGTTCGGCCAGCCATTCCAGTACGGCATGGCACAGCACCAGGTCGTAGGGTTCGGTGAGCTGACCGAGCAGGTCCTGCCACGGCGCCTGAATAAAAGTGGCCGTCTGGCCTGCATCGGCAAAGCGCTGGCGCGCCCCTTCAAGCATGGGTTCGGCAGGTTCGGCCAGTGTCACGTCATGCCCGCGCTGGGCCAGCCACAACGACATGTGGCCCAGGCCGGCGCCGATGTCGAGTACGCGCAAGGGGCGGTCCGGCAGGGTTTCCGCCAGGTCGGCCTGAAGCACCGCCAGACGGATCGCACCCTTGGCGCCACCGTAAATCTTTTCGGCGAAGCGGGTCGCCAGTTGATCGAAATGACGGTCGCTCATCAGCTGAACCTCCGTTCACTGTCCGCGAGTTTGCTGCGCACCACTTCATTCATGTCCAACCCCAACTCGCTGCACAGCAGCAGTAGATAGAGCACGATGTCGCCGACTTCCTGCCCGGCATGGGCGAGTTTGTCCGCCGGCAACTGGCGCGACTGGTCTTCGGTCAGCCACTGGAAGATCTCCACCAGCTCGGACATTTCCACGCTCGCGGCCATGGCCAGGTTTTTCGGGCTGTGAAATTGCCGCCAGTCATTGCGGTCACGGATGGCGTGCAGGCGTTCGGTCAGTTCAACAAGGTTCATCGGGCTCTCCTGAAGGCGTATAGCTTCGGGGGGATGGCCGGGGATGGCAAGTGGGTAGATTTATTGTGGGAGTGAGCCTGCTCGCGATAGCGGACTGGAGTTCAGCATTGATGTTGGCTGACTAACTGCTATCGCGAGCAGGCTCACTCCCACAGGTAAGATGCAGCCACTATGCTTGTGGGGAACTCCCCAGCGCGATCATTGGCCCAAGGCTCAACCACTTACATCAGGACGTTAACGACATGCAGGTAGACAGTTTTTTCGAATGGCTCGGCCAGGCGCTCGGCTCGGTCATCCGCTTTATCGTTGATGCCCTCAGCGGCCTGTTCAATCAGCTGAGCAACGCCGGCAGTAACTTCGTAGAAGGGTTGTCCAGCGCGCTGGGCATGGACACGTCGATCATCAGCATCATTGCGCTGATCCTGGGGCTGATGCTGTTGTGGTCGGCGATCCGGGCGTTCATGAATGCGTCGATCATCATGGGGATCATCTGGTTGCTGCTGGGGTTGTGGTTGCTTAGCTGGATAATCCACTAGAGCAAACCTCAATCAAATGTGGGAGCGGCGGTGCGACGATTCGACTTGCTCGCGAAGGCGGTGGGGCAGTGAACACTTGTATCGACTGGCACTCCGCCTTCGCGAGCAAGCCCGCTCCCACATTGATCGCGGCAAATTCGGATGTATCGCTACAATGCCCGCTCCTCAAGGAGCCTGCATGTCCAACCTGATTGCCGACTGGCGCGACCGCCCGACCCATCGCCGGGTCTGGGCGCTCGCCGCGCCCATGATTCTTTCGAACATTTCCGTGCCGCTGGTGGCGCTGGTCGACAGTACGGTGATCGGTCACTTGCCCCACGCCCATCAGTTGGGCGCCGTCGCGGTCGGGGCCAGTCTGTACACGTTTCTCGCCTGGGCCATGGGCTTTCTGCGCATGGGTTCCACCGGGTTTGCCGCCCAGGCCGCCGGACGCGGGGATGGCGCGGCGTTGCGGCAGATCCTGTTACAAGGCCTGTTGCTGGCCATGGGGCTGGCCATTGCCTTGGGTGCGCTGGGCATTCCGTTGAGCGGTGTCGCGCTGCACTTCATGCAACCTTCGGCGGAACTGGATCAACTCACCCGCGAGTTCTTCCACACGCGATTGTTCGGTCTGCCTGCGGCGCTGGCCAGTTACGCGTTGGTCGGCTGGTTCCTCGGCACGCAAAACGCCCGGGCGCCGCTGGCGATTTTGCTGAGCACCAACCTGGTCAACATTGCGCTGAACCTGTGGTTCGTCCTCGGCCTGGAATGGGGCGTGGTCGGTGCGGCCCGGGCCTCGGTGATCGCCGAATGGACCGGCGCGCTGATCGGCCTGCTGATGACCCGCAAGGCACTGCGCGCCTACCCCGGTCACATCGCCTGGGCCGCGTTGGCGCTGTGGCAGAGTTGGCGACCGCTCCTGGCCGTGAACCGCGACATCTTCATCCGCAGCCTGTTGCTGCAATCGGTGTTTTTCCTCATCACCGTACAAGGTGCGCGGCTGGGTGACGCCACGGTCGCCGCCAACGCTTTGCTGCTCAATGGTTTGCTGCTGACGGCCCACGCGCTCGACGGGTTGGCCCATGCCGTGGAAGCGCTGTGCGGGCACGCGATTGGCGCCCGCGACCGGGACGCCCTGCGCCGTTCATTGGTCGTCGCATGCGGATGGTCGCTGTTGGCGAGCCTGGGGTTTGCCGTGCTGTTCCTGTTTGCCGGGCACTTGTTCATCGAGATGCAGACCGACATTCAGAACGTACGCGACACGGCGTTCATCTACCTGCCCTACCTCGCCGCCCTGCCATTGATCGCGGTCTGGAGCTACTTGCTCGACGGGCTGTTCATCGGCGCGACCCGCGCTCGGGAGATGCGCAACGGCATGCTGTTGACCGTGATCCTGCTGCTGCCATTTGCCTGGGCGCTGCAAGGTTTGGGCAACCACGGGCTGTGGATAACTTTTCTGTTGTTCATGGTGTTGCGCAGCGCGACCCTCGGCACAATCGCCTGGGTGCTGCGCAACAACGATGGCTGGTTCGCGGGCCGGGCTCATTGAGGCTGATTGTTCTGCCAGCATTTGCGCAGGCTATCGAGACGCTCCTGCTGCGTAAGCCCCGACAACGGCTGCACCAGCGAAGCTCGGGGGTTCTGCAGGCGCAGCCATAACCAGCCATCAAGCACCGGCCGCTCACTGAAACCCAGCGCCAGCCCTTCCTGCACATGAGCCCACAGACGGCTGAAATCGGCCCCGATAGATTGGCTCCAGTGCCAGGCATGCTGCTCCAGCAGGCAGGTTTGCAGGGTTTCACGCTGTCGAGAGCTGAGGTTTTCTTCGACCGCCAGAGGGCTGACGGCGAGCCCCGGGTTGAGCAACTGCTGCCAGCCCTCGCTGCCGATCGCGCGATCGGCCCAGGACCCGCCGAACCAGTGCAACTGGCTGATCGGACCCAACCAACGACTCAGTTCCCGGGCATCACAGGCATCGAAAAAGTAACTGGCGGTGTTCGGGTTGTAATAACTCAACAGGGCCCGATGGTGCAGCCCGCAAGAGACGATGAGCATGCGGCGCAAATGCTCCAGCAACTGCGATGACGGCACCTCGCTAACGATCAGCAAGCCACGCCAGACCTGCGTTTGGCTGTAGCACAACTCGGCCAGTGCCGGGCACGTTCGAAGGTCGATGAGTACCGGGCCATCTTCGCACAGCGCCTGCAGTTCGGTGCCCTCGAACAACCAGAACCACTGGGCCTGCGCGAACGCCTGATGTAGTGTTGCGCTCGCTTGAGCTGCACTCGGGACATCCAGCAACAGCCATTGCGGGGTTGCGCCAATCATGCCGCACCGCTCTGGCCAAACAGCGTCGCCGCCCGACAGGTGCAAAGCGCCTGCGGGCAGTGACTGAAGCTGCCGCCGCCGGGCAACAGACACAGCAACACCAAGGGCTCGCCCGAGCGCAGGAGTTCCAGCAAGCCGTCATGGGGTGATCCATCCTCAGGCGGGCTTGGCTCCTCAACCTCTTCGAGCGACGACGGCGCGTGAAGAAACCCGCAAATCAGCGGCTGATCCGGATCGCCCTCGATAAAGCTCACCACCACTTCGGTCCCTTCGCTCAGCGGCGAGGCGGTCGGCCCTTCCAGCTCAGCCGCCAACGGCAGCCAACAATGACTGGGCGTCGCGCCTTCACCCTGATAGAGCCAGTCAAACTGCACAGCAATCGGTCTGGAAGGATCGGGCCGTGGCTCATCGACGTCGACCACCCAGGCTCGTTGCAGGCTGTGCATCCGTGGTTTCACCGCGCAATGCGGCGAGACGAAAGGCAACTCCCAGTGAATCGCGCGGATCTGGTTGCTGTACGGGGCCAATGGATCCTGACTGCCCTGATGGTCGACATGGGTCAGCAACCACAAATGATTCCAATCGGCGACCGGATGGCCAGACAAGGGCATCAACTGACCGCTGCGCAGCGCCGGCAGGTCCGTGCAACCTTCGGCACTTTGCGCGGTGCGTTGCTCTGCCTGAAGCTGAAACCGGCGCACCGCAGGAGAAGCTTGCCCGACCGCGAACACCGCGTTTTCGCCGAGACGAAAATGCCCGTGGCCGTCACCGAATACCACGCAATGCCCATCGCTCTGATGCTCGAAATGGTAGTGAAGGCGTTCCTGAGCACAAAGACGCTGGAGAAACTGCAGATCCGATTCCCGATACTGCGTGCAGAAATCACGGGACGGGTAATCGCCAGTCAATTCGAAGCGTCGGTCCTTGCCGGTAATGCCGTGTTCCTTGAGCACCTGGCTGAGGATCTCGGGCACCGACAGCGCGCTGAAAATCCGCTGGCTGAAACGCTGAGACAGGCACGTAAGCTTCGGCCCCAGACGCACGTGGCAAAGCCTGACGCTCGGACCATGGTCACGCTGGACCAGTTCATGCAGTTGGCCAAGGAAAGCACTGCCCTCTGGCCCGAAATGCAAAACGGCCGGACGGTACAGCAGGCTTGCAAGGTCCAGCATCGGGTCATCGATCAGCAGATCCACATCGAACACAAAGGGCTCGCTGATCGCTTCTCTACCGGTAAAGGCCAGGACTTCGAAAGGGTCGGGCAGACCGGCTACATCCAGACGAAATGAAGGTTCGTTGACTGGATCGAACATCGGCGATTCTCTACAGGAGGGGCGGCCGGGGATTCTCGCCGAGAGACATGGCCGAGAGACATGGCCGAGTAGAGTGCCGAAGTACAACTTAGGAAATGGCCTACGCGAAAAGAAGACCATATGGCTTTGATAGCCGGGAGTGTGGGACGTTTCGCTTGAAAACAGAGAACCGCCGCACCAGGTCATCCGAAATTTCCGCAGCGTGCGGAACATTTTCAGACAACCTGGCGAGAACGGCGACTTACCTCAGGAAGACAGGTAAGACGAACGGGTCAAGCCCAGACGCAGGGCGTCGAGGAACTGGGTGCGCTCGGCCGCGCTGATGCGCGCACTGGCGCACTTGTCGCGGTAGTGGGTCATCAGCTCTTCCGGCGACAAATGCACGTAACGCAGCATGTCTTCAATGGTGTCGTGGGTTTCGATACCCGCGTGGTACACGCTGCCGTCGGCATTCTGGTAGATGTTCACCGAGTCGGTGTCACCGAACAGGTTGTGCATGTCGCCAAGAATTTCCTGGTAGGCGCCGACCAGGAAGATCCCCAGCAGGTAGTCTTCGCCCTCATTCAGAGCGTGCACTGGCAGGCTGGTCTCGATGCTCTGCTCGTCGACGTATTGCTTGATCTTGCCGTCGGAGTCGCAGGTCAGGTCTTGCAGCACCGCGCGGCGCAGCGGCTCTTCGTCGAGACGGTGCAGTGGCAGGATCGGCAGGACCTGGCCGATGGCCCAGGTATCCGGCAGGCTCTGGAATACCGAGAAGTTGCAGATGTACTTGTCGGCCAGCTTGTCGTTGAGTTCGTCGAGCACTTGACGATGCGAACGCTGACGCGCCTTCAACGAGTTGTGCAGGCGACGGCACACGGCGAAGTAGCATTGTTCGGCCAGGGCTTTTTGCGCCAGGGTCAGCTTGCCGTCGGCGTACTGGGTGGCCACGTCGCTCATGTAGTGAGTGGCGCGCCAGTAGGTTTCGGTGACCATTTCGATGTCGGTCGGGCCGAGCAGGTCAACCAGCCACTGCACGGTTTCCGGCAGCTCTTCCTTGTTGTCGATCTTCGGCACGTCGTCGTTGTGTTTCTCGACGTCGGTGACTTGCACCACCAGCATGGCGTGGTGCGCGGTCAGGGAACGGCCGCTTTCGGAGAAAATGTTCGGGTGCGGCAGGCTCTGCGCGTCGCAGAACTCTTTGAGCATCCCGACCACGACACCGGCGTAATCGTCCATGTCGTAGTTGATCGAGCTGGCGTTACGCGAGTGCGTGCCGTCGTAGTCGACGCCCAGACCGCCACCGACGTCGATGTGGTCAACCGGCAGGCCGAGGTTGCGCAGTTCGCCGTAGTAACGAATCGCTTCCTTGAAACCGTGCTGGTAGTCCGCCAGGTTGGCGATCTGCGAGCCCATGTGGAAGTGCAGCAGACGAATGCCCTGGTCCAGACCCGCCGCGCGGAAACGCTCGACCACCGACAGCAGTTGCGCCGCCGACAGACCGAACTTGGATTTCTCGCCACCGGTGTCCGCCCACTTGCTCGAAGCCAGGGACGACAGGCGCACGCGCAAGCCGACCTGCGGCTTGACCTTCAGCGAGGCGGCTTCTTCGATCACCAGGCCGACTTCGGATTCTTTCTCGATCACGATGAACACGTTGTGGCCAAGCTTCTGGCCCATCAGCGCCAGCCGAATGAACTCGCGGTCCTTGTAACCGTTGCACACGATGGTGCCGCCCTTCGGCGCCAGTGCCAGCACGGCCAGCAGCTCAGGCTTGGAGCCGGCTTCCAGGCCGATGGAAACGTTCTGCGTGGCGATGATGTTTTCGATCACCGCTTCTTGCTGGTTAACCTTGATCGGGTACAGCGCGGTGTACTTGCTCTGGTATTCCAGGCGCTCGATGTTGGCATCGAAGGCGCCGGTCAGCTGACGCACGCGGTCTTGCAGAATGTCCGGAAAACGCACCAGCAGCGGCAAGGACAAGCCGCTTTTACGCAGCTGGTCGACTTGCTCGAACAGGTCGATAGGCGAACTGGCCGGACCGTTCGGACGAACTTCGACGCGACCGGCGTCATTGATCGCGAAATACCCGGCCCCCCAATGGCGAATCCCGTAAACACTGCGGCTGTCCGCAACTGTCCATTGGCTGCCATCGTCTTTGCGTGTGCGTCGTACGGACATTGAAGTCCCCTATAAAGAAGTCATAGAGCGTCGCCTGGGTTCAGGCCGGCGCAGTCTAAAGGATGAAAATGACGGTTCGTCAACGAGGGGATAGACCTCGCTGACCGCAGTGAGTTTAGAAACCGGTCAGAACAGGCTCTGTGAAAACCATGTAGGCGACGCCAGGCCAGAAGAAATCAGGACCGGGTCAAGCCGAGGGTGGTTTTCACAGAGGCTGCTAGCCGCCGGACTTCTTTGCCTTGAAACCGAGTTTGATCAGCTCGCCCAACAGTAGCTCGACATGATCGCCCTGGATCTCAATGATTCCGTCTTTCAACGCCCCACCGGTGCCACAGCGTTTCTTCAACGTGGTGGCCAGGTCCTTGAGCGCGTCTTCAGCCAACGGCACGCCGGTGATGGTGGTCACCGTCTTGCCGCCACGGCCCTTGCTTTCGCGACGCACGCGAGCGATGCCGTCGCCGGCCGGGATAACGGTCTGTTTGCAGATACAGGCGTCCACCGGCTTACTGCAATCCGGGCAATGACGACCTGCGTCGGTGGAAAATACCAGGCCACCAAGGGCGGCGAAGGATGCGGCTTTTTTGGCCACCGGCAATCCTCTTGGGAGGACAAAGACTGGTCGCGGCAACCTGGGCAGGTGCCATCGACCGCGAAGCCCCACTCAGGCAGGGGCAGCGCTACTGAACCGAAACAACCTTTGTAGGAGCTGGCTTGCCAGCGATGGACTTCAACGATAACGCGTGCGTTCAGAAACTGCGCGTCGTCTTTGCGTTCATCGCGAGCAAGCTCGCTCCTACAGGAAAGCAATACGGTTCAGCTTGAAAAGGTCGCGCAGTGTAACGGCAAAAAGCCGACTTGCTAAGAGCCAATCGGCGCCAATTTATGCCTCTTTTGCGACGTCCCCGCCACGAGCCCGGAGATAGCGCTTCAACGCGGCCAGAGAGTCCGGGCAGTAAGGCTTTTCGTCGATTTCCCGAAGCACTTCATCGATTGGCAAAAAGCGCGCTTCGAGCACCTCTTCCGGTTGCAAGGTCAACGGCCCGTCCCACACTGCCGAAAACGCCGAACACCACAAACGATTGCCGGTGTCTTCGAAGAAAAAATGGTCATGGGCAGTGAGTTCCACCCCGCTCACGCCCAACTCTTCTTCAAGCTCGCGGGCGGCCGATTCGGCGTAGGTTTCGCTGGCGAGCACCATGCCCCCCGCCGCCACGTCCCAGTAACCCGGATAAATCGCTTTGCTCAGGGTGCGCCGG
This sequence comes from Pseudomonas sp. GM60, assembly GCF_000282415.1. Classification (NCBI taxonomy): domain Bacteria; kingdom Pseudomonadati; phylum Pseudomonadota; class Gammaproteobacteria; order Pseudomonadales; family Pseudomonadaceae; genus Pseudomonas; species Pseudomonas sp. GM60. The sequence continues at coordinate 74,815 of NZ_AKJI01000077.1, read as the reverse complement.
TGAACGCAGAGTTCGCCAGCCGAATTGAACAGCATGATGTAGGTGCCGCGCCCGATCAGCCCGCGCTCGCGCAGGTCCGAGCGGACCAGGGCGCCGAGCAGGTTGTCCTGCTCGTCGACCCAGGCGATCTGTTCGGCATCCGAGGCCGCGCGGTGGGCGGCCTCTCTGGCGTTATCGACCATGACTCAGCCCTGATTGAGCAGTTGACGCAAATCGATCACTGCGGCGTTGGCCCGGGAAATGTAATTGGCCATGACCAGCGAGTGGTTGGCCAGTACGCCGAAGCCGCTACCGTTGAGAATCATCGGGCTCCAGACCGGTTCCTGCGACGCTTCCAGTTCACGAATGATCTGGCGCACGCTGACGGTCGCGTTCTTCTTCGCCAACACATCGGCGAAGTCGACTTCGATGGCACGCAGCAAGTGGGACAAGGCCCAGGCCTGACCGCGAGCTTCATAGAACACGTTGTCGATCTGCATCCACGGGGTTTCGACGATTTCCTCGTCAACCTGTGGCACCTGGCCCGGCGCGACCACTTCGGTCTTCAGCGCGGTGTTCAGTTTGACCCGGCCAACGCTGGCCGACAGGCGTTGCGACAGCGAACCCAAACGGGTGCCCACATCGCCCAGCCAGTTGTTCAGGTTGTCGGCGCGAGCATAAAACAGCGCGTTTTTCTGCAACGGGTCGGACAGACGCGCCTGATAGCGGCTCAGGGAATTGATGCCTTCCTGATACTCGGACTCGCTGGAGGGCAGCACCCAGCTTTTATTGTCGAAGTTGAAACGCGGCTCGGCTTTCGCCAGATCGGCGTCTTCGGCCGATTGCGACTGCGAACGGGCGAAGTCTTTGCGCAGCGCCCGCGTCAGATCGCGGACCTGGACCAGCACGCCATATTCCCAGCTCGGCGTGTTGTCCATCCACAGGCCCGGCGGGAAACGGTCGTTGGAGATATAGCCGCCCGGTTTGGTCAGCAAGGTGTCGGCAACGGTCTTGAGCGTTTCGACCGTGGTGTAGCCGATGACCATTTGCTTGCCTTCTTTCTCGGCCGCCACTTGAGCATTCTGTTGGACCGGGAACAGCGCCGGCTCCTGGCTCCAGTACCAGCCAAGCACAAAGGCCACAATCAGATAGAGGCCGATCAGCGTGGCCAGCGCCCGACTGAACAAAAGGCCACCGATGTAACTGCGGGTAGCCGATTTCGGTTCAGCGGCACGTTCAGGCGCGCTGCCCGCGCGGTTCTTCCAGTCCAGCATGGCGATATCCTTTCAATCACTTGAGTTCATCGGTTCGACCACAACCATACAACAACGTGCCTTTGCCCGGCACCCGTCGTCGGGTTATCCGCAGAAATTAGCGTCAGGTCTGTGACAACCGTGCGCCGATGAATTCTAGTCGCCCTGCCAGGGTTAAACGCCAATGACCTTCATTGAAATTTGCTGCCACCCCGTTGATGTAAACAGATGAGCAATGCCCTTGCCGTCGGTCCTGCGTGGCGCCGTGTCCCCATCCACCGTCGCAATGTAGTCATGCAGCGCCAGCGGCTCACCGGTTGCGCTGTCCCGGAGGCAAAAGACTCTTGGCGTTCTCGACGGCTGAACGGGCGGATTTTGCATCAGCTCCATTATCTTCGGATCAAACGTCCGCTCCGGCATTACCCAATCAGCGTAATCGGCTTCAGGCCTGACCAACCGCCATTCCCCCCGCTCGATCGGGTCAAGCACCTCGCTCTCGATATCGATCAGCAGGCCGGCACGCAGCTCGTCCATTCCATCGATAAGCTGCCGATCTTGCAGCGCCTGGCGCACAAGCTCCAGCGCTTGCTCACTGGGCCAGGCATGTTGGCGCTCCCATTCGGACAGATCGAGCTCGTTGACCAACCTCATCCCGGCACCTCAGTGCTCCACTCATCGGACCCCATGGTTCGACTGACTTCATGCCGCCAATAGATGCGCCGGTAACTGAAATGGACTTTCTCCACTTAAGTGAGGTGAGCGGTACCGGGATCCTGGCAATGCGGCATGAGCACTTCAGCGCCGATGATCACCGCGTCTTCCAGTTCCATCGTATAAAAGTGTTCCTGGATTCCCTGAGCCGAGGTGCGATACCACTCGACGCGGCATATTTTTAGCAATTCTCCAGAACATAAAGCGTTGTTGATCAGCGGAGTCGCTTTATCGATGGCCTTGGTGACGATCAAGGGCTTGTGCATCCGACGACCTGCGCCAGACCCTTTCGGTACGAAGATACCGTGGCTCAGGGCCTGGATCATGATTTGGTCCTCACGCCCCTTTTGATAGATGTTGCCCACCGACGCCTCAGTAAAAGCACCAGCGCTGATCAGGCCTTGGTGTTCGCCGTGGAGGGTCATGAAGGCGGGAGTTGGCATGGTGGGGCTCCTTTTTATTTGGGTTGTGGGGCTGGGAAGTGACTGGGTTCGTCGTACATGTCTTCGATTTCGTCGAAGGGCCTCCAGGCTTTACCGAGGTCCAAGGTGATGAGGTAGCGTTCCTGACTCGGATTTCGATAATCCTCGAAGCGTCCCAGTATCAGCATGGCCTGATACTTGTCGCCCGCCTGCCAATAGGATCGCCCGGAAAGAATTCCTCTACTCAAGTAAGCCCGCCACTCAGGGGTATCCGCGATCGTGGGATTGTTTCGTAGCCCCTTTGCCACCCAGCCTTTTTCGCGCCATTGGTCTTGCAGATCGAGAACTACCTTGAGGGCATCATCGATCAGTAGTGGCTCGATCTGCGGGGACATGCGGATGCTGCTAACGATATTGTCGTCAAATACAACAGTGAAAAAGCGCGCTCTCGGTGTGACGAATTCGTACTGCGGATCGATTAATCGAAGGCGCGCATCCGTCTTGGGAAGCCCCATCCAGATTTCCCCGGGGATCATAGGGCTGAAGGGAACTGAAGAATGTTTGCGCAAGGTTTCGTAGGTCCCCCCCATTTCCAATGCGATGACCGGCTCTTGCGATAGAGACTTAACTAACTGATTCGTAGCCATCCATAGCAGGACAGCCAGAAACAGCAAACCCGCCCCAAGCCACCAGTGGTCGATACCTGGCCGCAAACTCATGGGATTACCTGCCCAGACGCAATCTCGACGATCGACTGCTCAAGTACACTTCGGTTTGTGTCATTAAGCATCTGATCAAAGCGTGCTGCAGCGCGAAGTACGAAAGGCATTCGCTGCTGGATATCCGACAAGTCCGCCAGCGGGTTATTGCTGAAACCAATGGTGCGCTCGTCCTCGACGCGCTCACATTGGCTGGTAAGGGTCAACTCAATCGCCTGGGCAACGCCTGAAGGAAACCCAGTGACGTAGGATGCATGGTTGGCAAGCAGTAAGCTGACCAACTGCCGATCCTTGTAAATAGTTGGCTGGAGAATATTCTGTTGCTCATGCCAAGCTAGATGCCTAACACTACCCGCAATATCTCCGTCCTCTATTGCCTCAAAACCCAGCAAAATCTCGGTGTAATCCAGCCCGAATTCCAGCTTCTCCTTCCCCGCTGGCCACAGCACCGGAAACCTCGGATGCCCAAATATTCCCGCCCGTGCTCCCAAACACTTTTTCAACTCTCTGAACCCCCGTTTCGCATAAAACTCATGCAACGGAAAAACATCCAGAAACAGCGTGGTGTTCCCCAGCGCCATCATGTCGCTGCTGCACCAGCGACAGCTCCTCACCCGTTGAATGAAAATCCAAAGAGGGCACCGGATTGCGTGCATCCGCTTCCTTATAGTCACGCAACTTTTGCGCCTGCCCGGCCATCCTGTCCGGCGTCAACAAACCGTACTTTCGACGACTGTCACGCATACGCTCCCGCGACTCATGCTCTTCACGGATCAGTTCGATGCTGTCCGCCGCGTGAAGCAACCCGCAGCCCACCTGCTTGGAGGCAAACGCCGCCAGCCCGGCCCACTGAAACCTGGAATCGTGCAACCAGAGTCGAGCGTACGCAGCGTTGATAACGCGGTTGCGCTCAACAGGGTCGGCAATCAATACCCCTCCAGGTGCGACGATGTCCTCCGCCTCCCGCTGGTAGTGCCGCCATAGGCACGCGCACGTCAGAATCGGGACGTCGGTAACAAACGTCTTGCTCCCATAGAGCAGTTCTTCTTTGCATTCACAATCAGCAACGGGTGTGCTGTTGTGATTCAGGCGCTGCTCGTCGCTGGGATGTTCTTTGAAACACTGGGTCATGATGGGCCGATGGCATCTAAGGGTTTCCCTGACACCCTACCAGCCGAAAATCCGGTTCAAGTCTGCTGGCGAAAAATCAGAACTCCCTGACAAGTAACGCTCGCCGGGATGACAGACGATTCGCGAAAACAGACAGGAGAGGCCCTGATCATGGGTAATGCCAGATCACCGACACACATTTTCAGACCCGCCAGTCAGAAACTGAATGACGTCGCATTGCAGATTATTGACATACGACACTCATGCGACTGAAAAGAGGTGCTAGCATAGAGCCACCAGTCGATCTCAGCATGCACCCTAACTAGTAGTCAGGATATGACCGAGCCAGAAGACCCCAGCCGTGAGCGCCTCAAGCACCACTTTGCCCAGCGGGTAATTCATCAGGCACGTCAAATTCTTGAGATCTGGCAGCGCCTGCAACGCAGTGAGTGGTCCACCACCGACTTATCGGAACTGAGTGAAGCCAACCTGCGCCTGCTGCGTTTCGCCGAGCGCTTCGAACAACCGGAACACACGCAGCTGGCGCGCCACATCGGCCAGTCGCTGGAGGCTGTCGACGCCAATCGCGGGCGCCTCAGCAGCGGCCTGATCACTGACCTCAATCGCTTGATGCAGCGGCTGTCGCGTACCGGCCTGCGCCATGGCGATCAGCTCGAACAAACCTTCCTGCCGCCGTTGCGCAAGCCGATCTACGTGATGCTGCAGGATCACGACCGTGCCGAGCGACTGGCCAAACAACTGGAATTTTTCGGCCTCAGCGCCCAGTCCCTCGACAGCGTGTCGGCGTTTCGCTCCTCGATGGTCGAGCGTTTGCCTGCCGCGATTGTCATGGACGTGGACTTCAGCGGCCCCGGCGTCGGCCTGAAACTGGCCGCCGAAGCCCAGGTCGGCCTGGATGAACCGTTGCCGCTGCTGTTTTTCAGCCTGCTCGAAACCGACACCCCGACCCGCCTCGCCGCGGTGCGTGCCGGCGGCCAGGAATTTCTCACCGGCACCCTCGAAGCCTCGAGCCTGCTGGAGAAAATCGAAGTCCTGACCTGCGTCGCACAGTACGAACCTTATAAAGTGCTGATCATCGACGATTCCCGCGCCCAGGCCTTGCACACCGAGCGCCTGCTCAACAGCGCCGGGATCGTCACGCGCACCTTGATCGAGCCGATCCAGGCCATGGCCGAACTGGCGGATTTCCAGCCCGACCTGATCATTCTCGACATGTACATGCCGGCCTGCACCGGTACGGAACTGGCCAAAGTGATCCGCCACAATGACCGCTATGTCAGCGTGCCGATCATTTACCTGTCGGCCGAAGACGATCTGGACAAGCAGCTCGACGCCATGAGCGAGGGCGGCGACGACTTCCTGACCAAACCGATCAAGCCCCGGCACCTGATCACCACCGTGCGCAACCGCGCGGCACGGGCGCGCAATCTGAAAGCGCGGATGGTCCGCGACAGCCTCACCGGGCTGTACAACCACACGCACATCCTGCAATTGCTCGAAGACTGCAGCTTCCGCGCCCGCCGCGAGAGCAAGCCGCTGAGCTTTGCGATGCTCGACATCGACCACTTCAAACGGGTCAACGACAGCCACGGCCACCCCATGGGCGACCGTGTGATCAAGAGCCTGGCGCTGTTCCTCAAGCAACGATTGCGCAAGACCGATTTCATCGGCCGCTACGGCGGCGAAGAATTTGCCATCGTCATGCCGGACACCGATATCGAAGCGGCCTGTAAAGTCCTCGACGAAATCCGTCAGCGCTTCGCCGAAATCCATTACCCCGCTCAGCCCCAGGACCTCTGGTGCACGTTCAGCGCCGGGGTGGTCGAGCTGTGCGAAGACTCCGACGGCCTGATGATGGCCAGCCAGGCGGACGAAGCGCTGTACCGCGCCAAGCATGCCGGACGCAACCGTGTACAAGCCGCACGGACGTCAAAGCAAAGTGCCACTTTTTCATCGGAATCGACCCATTCAGTCATAACCCTGTAACAGAAACGCAATAACTTCAGGCACTTACCATTTCGCCGTTGGTAGTCCCTTGATGCGCCTGAAGCTGCTGACCAATCTCAACACCCTCCTTCTAGTCGCCGTGTGCGTGGCCCTCGGCGCCACGCTTTGGTGGTCGCAAAAAGCCCTGGAGCGCCCCTATCTATTGATGGAGCGCTACCTCGGGTTGTCCCAGCAATTTCAGAATGAAGTGGCGCGCAACATCGAGGATTACCTGGCCAGCGGCGATGCCTTGCGCCTGAGCAGCGCCAGCCAAGCCATCGACGGCCTGCAAAAGGAACTTGCCGAGCTACCGCCGACGCTGGCCGACAGCTTGCGCCCGAGCCTGTCGAACCTGGATGAATTCAGCAAAACCGACCTGTTGGCCGCTGGCAAACTTGCGGGCGATCCTCAGGCGCTGTTGCTGCAAGCCGAACGCGAACTCGGCGCCAGCCTCGACCAGTTGAGTCAATACGCCAGCAGCAACGCGAGCTATCTGACGCCATTGCTCGCGGCCTCCCAACACCTGGGAAAACTCTCTTTGGCGCGGGACAAACTGGTCAGCAGCGGCCGCAGCGAACTGGCCGCCGATGTCGAGCGCGAAGTCATCAACATCCGCACGCAAGCCGAGCTTCTGAACGCCTTGCCGCTCTTGGGCGTGACCAGTAAAAGTGAATCGGGTACCGACGATTTCGCGGCAATGATGGGCCTGGAGAACACCGAAAAAACCGTTGCGGAAGATGCCGGCGTCGGCCTCAAGCGCGAGCTCAACGGCCTGCTGACGCGCTATCCCGCAGAGCTGGCGCGAACCCGCGAGCAGATCCAGAAACGCGCCGACCTCAGCGCCGCGACGCACCAGAAAATCGCTGCCGTGCAACAGTCCATCGCCGGGCTGGAACCGGTGGTCCGTGCCCAGCACGGGCAGATCCAGAGCGAAGTGCGGCTGATGCAAGGGGTGATGATCGGCTTGATTCTGCTGATCGCATTACTCATCGACACCCTGCAGCGGCGCCTGGCCCGGACGCTGACCAACCTCGCGCCAGCACTCTCTACCTGGGCCGAAGGCGACTTCAGCCGCGACATCGAATTGGGCAAGACCAATCGCGAACTGCATGACATCCAGGCCTCGCTCAATCGACTGCGCGCCTACCTCGTCGATCTGGTCGGAACCATTCGCCTCAACGCCGAGCAGGTTGCGGGCAGCAGCCGCACCCTGGCCGAGTTGAGCAATGATTTGCACAGCGGCGCCGAACATCAGGCAGGTGACACCGCGTTGATCCGCGACTCCCTCGGCGAGCTGGAAGCGACCATTCAACAAGTCGCCGGCGATGCCAGCCAGGCTGCCGACGCCAGCCGCCATGCTGGATTGGCGGTGGAACATGGACAGAAAGTCATCGGTTTGAGCCTCACCGGGCTGCATGCGCTGGTGGGCGAAGTGCAAAGCAATGCACAGATGATCGAACATCTGGCCGAGGAGTCCGCCACCATCGGCGGCGTGCTGACGGTGATCCGCTCGATTGCCGACCAAACCAACCTGCTGGCCCTGAACGCCGCCATTGAAGCGGCCCGCGCCGGGGAAATGGGACGCGGGTTTGCCGTCGTGGCGGAAGAGGTTCGGTCATTGGCGCAGCGCACCGCAGGCGCTACGGCGGAGATCCAGAACTTGATCGCCGGGCTGCAGACAGCGGCCCGAGAGTCGGTGGAAGGCATGCGCGCGCAGGTTGAACACGCCGAGGCGACAGCCAATCAGGCTCAAGCGGCCGACGGCGCGCTGGATAAAATCGTCGGGGCGATCCAGACGATTTCCGACACCGCCGTACGCATCGCCGATGTCACGGCTCAGCAGAGCGGAGCCGTCAGCGAAATCCGCGATCACAGTGAGCGGATTCACCAATTGGGCGGGGATAACTTGCTGCGTATCGGTGAGGGACGTGAGCAAGGCGAGCATTTGTTGGTGTTGGGCGGGCGGTTGCATACGGCCGTTCAAGCTTTCCGCGTCTGATAAACCGCCATCGCCGGCAAGCCGGCTCCTACAAGGACACCGCCGTACCTGTAGGAGCCGGCTTGCCGGCGATGGCGCCAGAACAATCACCACAGAACTCCCTGCCCTGCACACCGTGCAACTGTCCGCTATCATGCCCCCAATTCCGATACGCGAGATCGTCATGCGCCGTTTGCTCTGCCTGCTGCTTTTAGTGCTCGCCCTGCCGGCCACCGCCGGCGGTTTGCTGGAGAGTCGCCCCAGTTCCACCCTGGGTTCGATCAACAACAGCGCCGACTTCCTGCCGGTGCGCGAAGCCTTTCAACTGAGCCTGATAGACAGCACGCCACAATCGATCAAGCTGCGTTTCGTCGCCACCGAGGGTTATTACCTCTACCGCCATCGCTTTCAGTTTCGCGCCGACCCTGCCGAGATCGTAGTCGGCCCGGCACAGCTGCCCAAAGGCGAGCAGAAACACGATGAGTACTTCGGCGACGTCGAGGTTTACCACGGGATTCTCGATGTCGAACTGCCGCGCAGCGATCAGCGCGCCTTCACGCTGGCGGTGACCTATCAAGGCTGTGCCGACAAAGGCCTGTGCTATCCGCCCGAGACCGAACGCCTGAATATCGACGGCAGTGGCGGCGCCACCACGAGCTGGAGTTGGCGGGAACTGGCATTGTTCTTCCTTGCGGGCCTTGGCCTGACCTTCACCCCTTGCGTGCTGCCGATGCTGCCGATCCTCTCCGGCGTGGTGTTGCGTGGCCAGGTGGGTGGCTTGCGTGGCTTCAACCTGTCGCTCGCTTACGTGCTGCCGATGGCCGCCTGCTTCGCCCTGCTCGGTGCGTTGATGGGGATGTTCGGCGCACAGCTCAACCTTCAGGCGCGGCTGCAATCGGCGTGGGTGCTGGTGCCGTTCGCAATGTTTTTTGCGCTGTTTGCCTTGGCGATGTTCGGTGTCTTCGAACTCAAGTTGCCGCACGCGATCAGCAGTCGGCTGGACCGAATTGCCGGGCGCACCGAAGGCGGTTCGTTGTGGGGCGCGGCGGTGCTGGGCGTGGTTTCCAGTCTGTTGGTTTCACCCTGCGTCTCGGCACCGCTGGCCGGCGCGCTGCTGTACATCAGCGCCAGTGGCGATGCGCTGGGCGGCGGCTTGAAACTGTTCATGCTCGGCCTCGGCATGGGCGCACCGCTGTTGCTGGTGGCCACTGGCGGCGCCGCCTGGCTGCCGAAAAGCGGACCATGGCTGGTCTACGTGAAAAACGCGATTGGCGTGCTATTGCTGGGTCTGGCGGTCGGCCTGCTCAGTCGCGTGCTGCCGGGGCAGATCACTTTGTTGCTGATCGGCTTGCTGGCCGGTGGTGTCGGTTTGTTCATGGGCGCGCTGGAGTTCGTCTACAAACCCCCGCGAAAACGCCTGGGCCAGTTACTCGGAATGTTCCTGCTGTTTTATGCACTGGCTTGTTGGTATGGCGCCTTCAGTGGCCAGACCGATCCGCTCAATCCAATCGGCCAGCCGCGTGTCGTCAACAGCAACGAGCAGTCGCAAAACACCAGCGACTGGCAAACCGTCACGACTCCGGCTGAACTCGATCGCGTCCTCGCCGAAGCCAAATCCTCCGGTACGCCACTGCTGCTCGACTGGTACGCCGACTGGTGCATCAGCTGCAAAGTCATCGAACACAAAGTGCTTAACGACGCGCAAGTCGTCGAACGCCTCAAGGGTTATCGGCTGATTCGCTTCGACATCACCGCCAGCAACGCCGAGCAACGCGCCCTCCTCGACCGATACAAACTGTTCGGTCCACCGGCGCTGATGTTTTTCGGCAAGGACGGTGCCGAACGCGCCGATGTACGAGTGATCGGCGAAATCAGCGCCGCGGACTTCGCCGAACGTGTATCCAAAGCAAATGACCGGATTTAATCACCCGGTCACATATTTCGCGCAAACATCGGCCATCGTGCTGGCTATTGCATAGAACTGGACAGTCACAAAGGCTTTGCGGCATAGTCGCCGGGTTCTGACAAATGCACACGGATAACGAGGAACAGCAGATGGCGACCCTATTGGTTCTGCACGGCCCCAACCTGAACATGCTCGGCACCCGTGAACCGGGCACCTATGGCGCTACGACACTGGCGCAGATCAATCAGGACCTGGAACGCCGCGCTCGTGAAGCCGGCCATCATTTGCTGCACCTGCAAAGCAACGCCGAGTACGAATTGATCGACCGCATCCACGCTGCCCGCAGCGAAGGTGTGGACTTCATTCTGATCAATCCAGCAGCTTTTACACACACAAGTGTCGCATTACGTGACGCGCTGCTGGCGGTGAGCATCCCATTCATCGAAGTGCATTTGTCTAACGTGCACAAACGCGAACCTTTCCGCCATCACTCTTACTTCTCCGACGTAGCGGTGGGAGTGATCTGCGGCCTTGGCGCCAGCGGTTATCGACTGGCCCTGGAGGCTGCACTAGAGCAGCTTGAACAACAAGCTATACGCCCCTGACCGACCCTTGGGAGTTGATGATTCATGGATATCCGTAAAGTTAAGAAACTGATCGAACTGCTGGAAGAGTCCGGCATCGACGAGCTCGAGATCAAGGAAGGCGAAGAGTCCGTTCGCATCAGCCGCCATAGCAAAACCCCGGCTCAGCAATACTACGCTCCGGCGCCAATGCACGCTCCGGCTCCAGCGCCTGCCGCTGCTGCCCCGGTTGCCGCTGCCGCTCCTGCTGCACCGTCCGCTCCAGTCCTGAACGGCACCGTTGCCCGTTCGCCAATGGTCGGCACCTTCTATCGCAAATCTTCGCCAAGCTCGCCGTCCTTCGTTGAAGTCGGCCAGACCGTGAAGAAAGGCGACACCCTGTGCATCGTCGAAGCCATGAAGATGATGAACCACATCGAAGCTGAAACCAGCGGTGTGATCGAATCCATCCTCGTCGAAGACGGCCAGCCGGTTGAGTACGACCAACCGCTGTTCACCATCGTTTGAACCGCGGAGAAACTTTGATGACTGCGAAGTTGGAAAAAGTTCTGATCGCCAACCGCGGTGAGATCGCACTGCGGATTCTGCGTGCCTGCAAAGAGATGGGCATCAAGACCGTCGCCGTTTACTCCAAGGCCGACAAAGAGCTGATGCACCTGGGCCTGGCAGACGAATCCGTCTGCATCGGTCCGGCCTCGGCCGCCCACTCTTACCTGCACATCCCGGCAATCATCGCCGCGGCTGAAGTGACCGGCGCCACCGCCATTCACCCAGGCTACGGTTTCCTTGCGGAAAACGCTGATTTCGCTGAGCAGGTCGAGAACTCCGGCTTCGCCTTCATTGGTCCGAAAGCCGACACCATTCGCCTGATGGGCGACAAGGTATCGGCCAAGCACGCGATGATCGCTGCTGGCGTTCCAACCGTTCCGGGTTCTGACGGCCCGCTGCCGGAAGACGAAGAAACCGCTCTGCGCATCGGTCGCGAAGTCGGTTACCCGGTGATCATCAAAGCCGCTGGCGGCGGTGGTGGTCGCGGCATGCGCGTTGTGCATAGCGAAGAAGACCTGATCTCTTCGGCGAAACTGACCCGCTCCGAAGCAGGCGCGGCGTTCGGCAACCCGATGGTCTATCTGGAAAAATTCCTGACCAACCCACGTCACGTGGAAGTCCAGGTACTTTCCGACGGCCAGGGTCACGCCATTCATCTGGGCGACCGCGATTGCTCGCTGCAACGTCGTCACCAGAAGGTTCTCGAAGAAGCGCCGGCACCGGGCATCGACGAGAAAGCACGCCAGGAAGTCCTCGCTCGCTGCGTCAAGGCGTGCATCGACATCGGCTACCGCGGCGCCGGTACCTTTGAGTTCCTTTACGAAAACGGTCACTTCTACTTCATCGAGATGAACACTCGTGTCCAGGTAGAGCACCCGGTTTCGGAAATGGTCACCGGTATCGACATCGTCAAGGAGATGCTCAGCATCGCCGCCGGCAACAAGCTGTCGTTCACCCAGGATGACGTGGTCATCCGCGGTCACGCGCTGGAATGCCGGATCAACGCCGAAGACCCGAAAACCTTCATGCCAAGCCCAGGCACGGTCAAGCATTTCCACGCTCCAGGCGGCAACGGCGTTCGCGTCGATTCGCACCTGTACAGCGGTTATGCCGTTCCGCCGAACTACGATTCGTTGATCGGCAAGCTGATCACCTACGGCGCAACCCGTGACGAAGCCATGGCGCGCATGCGCAATGCGCTGGACGAAATCGTTGTCGACGGGATCAAGACCAACATCCCGCTGCACCGCGACCTGACCCGCGATGAAGGCTTCTGCAAAGGTGGTGTGAACATTCACTACCTGGAACACAAGCTGGCTGGCGAAAAGCACTAAGCTTTTAGCCTGATCAACAAAGCCGCCTTCGGGCGGCTTTGTTTTTTCTGAAGGTTTCATATCTTTCTGTAGGAGCGAGGCTTGCCCGCGAAGGGCGCGCATCAGTCATACAGACATACCGCGGCGCCTGGTTCGCGGGCAAGCCTCGCTCCTACGAAGAGCTAAATCGCCCGGTCGTCTTCTGCGTCGCGCTCGCGTAAACTTGCGCGCTTCTCGCAGCCCGCTAGGCTGCAATCAATATTTTTCAAAGGTGCCCGCCATGCCTTGGCTGCAAGTCCGTCTCGCCATCAGCCCAGAACAAGCCGAAACCTACGAAGACGCTTTCCTTGAAGTGGGCGCCGTGTCGGTGACTTTCATGGACGCCGAAGACCAGCCGATCTTCGAACCGGAACTCAACACCACCCCGCTGTGGTCGCACACTCACCTGCTGGCCCTGTTCGAAGGCGGCACCGAAGCCGCTTCGGTCCTGGCACATCTGGAGCTGCTGACCGGCAGCCCGCTGCCCGAGCATCACAGCGAAGTCATCGAAGACCAGGACTGGGAACGCAGCTGGATGGACGATTTCCAGCCAATGCGCTTCGGCCAACGCCTGTGGATCGTGCCGAGCTGGCACGCAGCACCTGAACCCGACGCCGTGAACATTCTGCTGGACCCGGGCCTCGCGTTCGGCACCGGCACGCACCCGACCACCGCGCTGTGCCTGGAATGGCTCGACGGTCAGGACCTGAAAGACTGCAACGTGCTGGACTTTGGTTGCGGCTCGGGGATCCTGGCCATTGCCGCCCTGCTGCTCGGCGCCAAGGAAGCCGTCGGCACTGACATCGACGTGCAGGCGCTGGAAGCCTCGCGCGACAACGCCGGTCGCAACAACATCGCCGACGCGCTCTTCCCGCTGTATCTGCCGGAAGATCTGCCGCAGGTTAAGGCCGATGTGCTGGTGGCCAACATCCTCGCCGGCCCGCTGGTCTCCCTCGCACCGCAACTGTCGAGCCTGGTCAAGCCGGGTGGTCGCCTGGCGCTGTCGGGCATCCTCGCCGAGCAAGGTGATGAAGTAGCCGCCGCCTACGCGCAGGACTTCGATCTGGACCCGATCGCCAATCGCGATGGCTGGGTGCGCATCACTGGCCGTCGGCGCTAGAATGAGCGCCTGCATAATCCGGATCGCCGCATGACCGACAGCTTCGTCACCCAGTGCCCGCATTGCCAAACCAGCTTCCGCGTCAGCCATGCTCAGTTGAGCGTGGCCCGTGGAGTGGTTCGTTGCGGCTCGTGCCTGCAGGTGTTCAACGCCGCCAAGCAACTGCTTGAGCAGGCAGGCAAGGAAGTGATCCCCCCGGCGGCTCCGGCCATCGTCGAGACAGCCGAGCCAGAACCTCGGGCCATCAGCCAGAAGCAGTGGACTGCCGCCGAACTGGACCTGGACAGCCTGGACCTGGATGAAGAACTCGCTCGACTGGAACAGCGGGAAATCCAGCCGACCACCGAATTCGGTCGCCACCGCGAAGACAGCCTGAGCGCCCGCCGCGATAGCGCCGAGCACGACGAAGAGCCGTGGTCCGACAGCCTGTTCAGCGACTCCGCTGCCGATCGCGCCGAAGCGGCGGAAGCGGCGGAAGCGGCAGAAGCCCCCCTCACGCCGGAACCGGCGATCGAGCCGAGCAAACCTTCGCGCACCGAACCCTCGCTGTCCCTGGAACCCGTGGAACTGGACGACGAGCCTCTGCCGCCGCAACTGCGCCTGAACGATCCACTCGACGCCCCGCTCCATCACGAACGCCTGTCAGCCACCGACGCCAGTGACGATATCGACGACGACCTGCCTTCGATCGAACCGCTGCGCAAACGCCGTGAACGTAGCGAACCGGGCGTACGCGCCGAGGTGCTGCAAGACCTGACCGATGACCCGCTGCAACTTGACTGGCAAAAACGCCGCTCGCCCTGGGGGCGTCGGTTTTTCTGGTTGCTGCTGATCCTGCTCGGCGCTGGCGCGCTCGCGGGTCAATACATCGCTTACCATTTTGATGAACTGGCTCGTCAGGATCAGTACCGTCCGTGGTTCCAGCAGTTCTGCCCGCAAATCGGCTGCACCGTGCCGTCGAAAGTCGACATCGCGAAAATCAAGAGCAGCAACCTGGTGGTGCGCAGCCATCCGGAATTCAATGGCGCGCTGGTGGTCGACGCGATCATCTACAACCGCGCGCCCTTCTCCCAGCCGTTCCCGCTGCTGGAGCTGCGCTTTGCCGACCTCAACGGTCACCTGATCGCCAGCCGTCGCTTCAAGCCCGGCGAGTACCTCAACGGCGATCTTGAAGGCATGGCGGAAATGCCGCCGCAAACGCCGATCCACATCGCCCTGGACATCCTCGACCCAGGCGCCAAAGCCGTGAACTACAGCCTGAGCTTTCACTCACCCGAGTGAAACGCTTCAATGTTACGGGTTTGACGGCACATTTCTGGCAGAGACCGCTCATACCAAACTGCTGGCAATAACAGAATAACTGTTCAGATTTTGTTCAATTCAGCCTTTATCCAGTCATCGAGAGCGGGTATCATGCCAACCCTTTTTCGAACTCTCATGATCCGGCCCCACAACTGGAAAGTCCTATGTCGGCGGTACGCATCGGTCCATACACATTGCACAACGGCTTGATTCTCGCCCCTATGGCGGGTGTCACCGACCAACCCTTTCGTCAGCTGTGCAAGCGACTGGGCGCAGGACTTGTAGTCTCGGAAATGGTCACCAGCGACATGAGTTTGTGGAACACCCGCAAATCGCGCATGCGCATGATCCACGAAGGTGATCCCGAGCCACGCTCGGTGCAGATCGCCGGTGGTGATGCACAGATGCTGGCGGATGCGGCCAGGGCCAACGTCGAACTGGGCGCACAGATTATTGATATCAACATGGGCTGTCCGGCAAAGAAGGTCTGCAACAAGGCCGCCGGTTCCGCATTGTTGAAGGATGAAGCACTGGTGACCGAGATCCTGCAGGCCGTGGTGGCTGCGGTTGATGTGCCGGTTACCTTGAAGATCCGTACCGGCTGGGACCGGGACAACAAGAACGGTCTGACGGTGGCGAAGATCGCCGAGCAGGCAGGCATTACGGCGTTGGCGGTCCATGGCCGCACCCGTGCCGATCTGTACACCGGTGAAGCCGAGTACGACACCATTGCCGCGATCAAGCAGGCCGTGTCGATGCCGGTCTTCGCCAATGGCGACATCGATTCGCCGGAAAAGGCCCGCTACGTGCTCGACGCGACCGGTGCCGATGGACTGTTGGTTGGACGGGCTGCCCAGGGGCGGCCATGGATTTTTCGCGAGATCGACCATTTCCTGCGTACCGGCGAGAAACTCCCGGCGCTGGACCTGATCGAGGTGGAACGCATTCTGCTAGAGCATCTGGCCGCACTGCACGTCTTCTATGGAGATGTCATGGGTGTCCGGATCGCTCGGAAGCATGTGGGCTGGTATCTCGCAACCTTGCCGGGCGCCAGGGAGTTTCGCGCCCACTTCAATCGTTTGGAAGATACGGAAGCACAATGCGCCAACGTTCAGGGCTTCTTCGCCGAACGTTACAAGAGCCTGACAGGGGACGGAGAAGAGGTGGCCGCATGACGATGATGACCGAGACTTTAGTGAGTGGAACAACACCCGTGAGCGACAACGTGAATTTGAAACAGCACCTCAATACGCCAAGCGAAGAAGGCCAGACCCTTCGCGGGAGTGTCGAGAAGGCGCTGCACAATTATTTCGCCCACCTTGAGGGCGCTGCCGTCACGGATGTGTACAACCTGGTGCTCTCCGAAGTCGAGGCGCCCCTGCTCGAGTGCGTGATGAACTACGTCAAGGGTAACCAGACCAAGGCCAGCGAGCTGCTCGGGCTGAACCGAGGCACCCTGCGCAAGAAACTCAAGCAGTACGATTTGCTGTAAGCATTCAATCAAACCAGAAAGGCGCCCGCGTAAAAACGGTCGCCTTTTTTGCTGACTCCTTTGCTTTTGATGGAAATTGAAATGACCGACCAGACTACCCGCCTGCCGATCCGCCGCGCCTTGATCAGCGTTTCCGACAAGACCGGGATCCTCGAATTCGCCAAAGAGCTTGAAGCCCTGGGCGTCGAGATCCTCTCCACCGGCGGAACGTTCAAGCTGCTGCGTGACAACGGCGTTGCCGCAGTGGAAGTCGCGGATTACACCGGTTTCGCAGAAATGATGGACGGTCGGGTGAAAACCCTGCACCCGAAAATCCACGGCGGGATCCTCGGTCGTCGCGGTATCGACGACGCGATCATGAACGAGCACGGCATCAAGCCGATCGATCTGGTGGCGGTCAACCTGTACCCGTTCGAAGCCACCATCAACAAGCCAGGCTGCGACCTGCCGACCGCCATCGAGAACATCGACATCGGCGGCCCGACCATGGTCCGTTCCGCGGCAAAAAACCATAAAGACGTGGCCATCGTGGTGAATGCCAGCGACTACGCCAACGTGCTGGAAAGCCTGAAGGCCGGCGGCCTGACCTACGCTCAGCGTTTTGACCTGATGCTCAAGGCCTTCGAACACACCGCTGCCTACGACGGCATGATCGCCAACTACATGGGCACCGTGAACCAGGCCGCTGACACCCTCACCACCGAAGGTCGCAGCGAGTTCCCGCGCACCTTCAACAGCCAGTTCATCAAGGCTCAGGAAATGCGCTACGGCGAGAACCCGCACCAGAGCGCGGCGTTCTACGTTGAAGCCAAGCCGGCTGAAGTTGGTATCGCCACCGCGACCCAACTGCAAGGCAAGGAGCTGTCCTACAACAACGTGGCCGACACCGACGCCGCGCTGGAATGTGTGAAGAGCTTCGTCAAGCCGGCCTGCGTGATCGTCAAGCACGCCAACCCGTGTGGTGTTGCCGTGAGCCCGGACGCCGAAGGCGGCATCCGTCAGGCCTACGAACTGGCCTACGCCACCGACACTGAATCCGCGTTCGGCGGCATCATCGCCTTCAACCGCGAGCTGGATGCCGAGACCGCCAAGGCGATCGTCGAGCGTCAGTTCGTCGAAGTGATCATCGCCCCAAGCGTCAGCGAAGAAGCCCGCGCCATCGTCGCGGCAAAAGCCAACGTGCGCCTGCTGGCCTGTGGCGAGTGGTCGGCTGACCGCGCTGCTGCCTGGGACTACAAACGCGTCAACGGTGGCCTGCTGGTGCAGAGCCGCGACATTGGCATGATCAGCGCCGATGACCTGAAAGTCGTGACCAAGCGTGCACCGACCGAACAGGAAATCCACGACCTGATCTTCGCCTGGAAAGTCGCCAAGTACGTCAAGTCCAACGCCATCGTCTACGCCAAGAACCGCCAGACCATCGGTGTCGGCGCTGGCCAGATGAGCCGCGTGAACTCCGCGCGCATTGCCGCGATCAAGGCTGAACATGCCGGCTTGCAGGTGGCGGGTTCGGTCATGGCATCCGACGCGTTCTTCCCGTTCCGCGACGGCCTGGACAACGCGGCCAAGGTCGGCATCACTGCGGTGATCCAGCCAGGCGGCTCGATGCGTGACAACGAAGTGATTGCAGCAGCTGATGAAGCCGGCATCGCCATGGTGTTCACCGGCATGCGCCACTTCCGTCACTAAGAACACGATCAACTGTAGGAGTGAGCCTGCTCGCGATAGCGTCCTTTCAGACACATTGATTCTGACTGTAACGCCGCCATCGCGAGCAGGCTCACTCCTACAGAAAAGCATCTCTGCGGTGCATCACAGAATTAGCGTCATCCGAGGTTTTTGAAATGAATGTTTTGATCATTGGCAGCGGTGGCCGTGAACACGCCCTGGCCTGGAAAGTGGCTCAGGATCCGCGCGTGCAGAAAGTTTTCGTGGCTCCGGGCAACGCCGGCACCGCCATTGAAGCCAAGTGCGAAAACGTCGCTATCGATGTGCTCGCACTGGAGCAACTCGCCGACTTCGCCGAGAAAAACGTTTCCCTGACCATCGTCGGTCCGGAAGTGCCGCTGGTTGCCGGCGTCGTCGACCTGTTCCGCTCCCGTGGCCTGGACTGCTTCGGTCCGACCGCTGGCGCCGCGCAGCTGGAAGGTTCGAAAGCCTTCACCAAGGATTTCCTGGCACGCCACAAGATCCCGACCGCCGACTACCAGAACTTCACCGAGATCGAGCCAGCCCTGGCTTATCTGCGTGAAAAAGGCGCACCGATCGTGATCAAGGCCGATGGCCTGGCCGCCGGTAAAGGCGTGATCGTTGCCATGACACTGGCCGAAGCCGAAGACGCCGTGCGCGACATGCTCGCGGGTAACGCGTTTGGCGAAGCCGGTTCGCGCGTGGTCATCGAAGAATTCCTGGACGGCGAAGAAGCCAGCTTCATCGTCATGGTCGACGGCAAGAACGTACTGCCGATGGCCACCAGCCAGGACCACAAACGCGTCGGCGACGGCGACACCGGCCCGAACACCGGCGGCATGGGTGCTTACTCTCCTGCGCCAGTCGTCACCAGCGAAGTGCACAAGCGCGTCATGGACCTGGTGATCTGGCCGACCGTGCGCGGCATGGCCGAGGAAGGCAATGTTTACACCGGTTTCCTCTACGCTGGCCTGATGATCGACAAGGCTGGTAACCCAAAAGTCATCGAATTCAACTGCCGTTTCGGCGACCCTGAGACCCAACCGGTTATGCTGCGCTTGCAGTCGAGCCTGGTGTTGCTGGTCGAGGCGGCCCTGGCGCAAGCGCTGGACAAGGTCGAAGCCCAATGGGATCCACGTCCGAGCGTCGGTATTGTTTTGGCGGCAGGCGGCTATCCTGGCGACTACGCTAAAGGCGTCGCCATCAACGGTCTGGATGCAGCCGCAGCGCTGGAAGGCAAAGTCTTCCACGCCGGTACTGCGCTCAAGGACGGTCAAGTGGTGACGGCCGGCGGTCGGGTGCTTTGCGCCACTGCCATGGGTGCCAGCGTCGATGCTGCCCAGCAGCAGGCTTACAAGCTGGCCGCGAAGATTGACTGGGAAGGCTGCTTCTATCGCAACGACATTGGCTACCGTGCCATTGCCCGTGAGCGTGGCGAAAATCAGGAATAAGCGATCCATTCGGCAGGGCTTGGGATTCAAGCCCTTGCCGGACTATTCCGGCGCCGCGCATAGTTATATTCTGGCATCAACCTACGAAGGGATTTCGCCGTGCGCTGGCTCAGGATTGCCATAGGTTTCACAGTCACGCTGCTGACGCTGCTCTGCATGCTTCCGGCCCAAGCCGCGCAAGGCAGTGGCTGGGCGCTATTGCTTGACGAACAGGGCGACCTGCAACTCAGCGACATCCGTTCCGCTCGTTTCACCAATCAATTCAGCCCCATCGAACTCGAACGCCTCACCGCGGCCGAGCCCGGTGGTGCACTCTGGCTGCGCTTCAGACTGGCACCCGGCAAGCATGAGCAGTTGTTGCGGGTGTTCGCTCCCGACCTGTCGCACCTCAATCTTTATGTGCTGGACGGCGACAAGCTGATCGAGCAATTGAACACCGGCACCGAACAGCCTCAGGCAGAACGGCCACTACCCAACAGCGACTTCATGTTGCCGTTGCCGCAAAGCGACAAACCCCTCGACGTCTACCTGCGCCTGGTGTCCGAGCACCAGATGCGGCCTTACATCACCCTGCAATCGGCAATCATGACCGCAGCCAATCAGAGCCAGACGCTGATTTACGGTCTGCTGTTCGGCTGCATCGGGATGCTGATCCTGCACAACCTGATCCGTTACGCTTACACCCGCTCGCGCAGCAGCCTGTGGCTGGCAGGTTGTGAAGCGTTGCTGATGCTCAGCCTGGCGCTGCTGCTGAATCTCGCGGGCCCATGGCTGTCGGACTGGCATGCGGTGCAAACGCCGGGCGCTTACCTCGCCCTGCTGCTGACCGCACCGTGCGGGCTGATGTTCGCCTACCGTTTCTTCGCCCCGCTCGGCCCTCACCCGCTGAACAAGCTGCTGCTGGGCGACATCCTGTTCATTGTGGCTTGCGGCCTGTTGCTGTTGTTCGTCAACACGCTGCCGCTGAACATCATCACCTACGCGCTGGTCGCCCTCGCGGGCCTCACCATGTTGTTCGTCAGCGCCTGGCACTGGCAAAAAGGCTATCGCCCGGCCCGGCTGTTCGTGGCCGCCATGGTGGTGTTCAACGTCGGTACGCTGATTATCCTGCCGGCGCTGCTCGGCCTGACGCTGGTAGAACCGCAAGGCCTGATCATTGCCCTGCTGGTGTTCATTTGCATCAGTGGCCTGTTGATGAGCATTGCCCTGAGCGAACGCCAGCGCAGCATCACCGAAGACCGTTTCAGCGTCAGCCGCGATCTGGCCGCCAGCAACGCAGAGATCAATGCCAAGGCCGAATTCCTGGCTAAGATCAGTCATGAAATCCGTACCCCGATGAATGGCGTTCTGGGCATGACCGAGCTGTTGTTGGGCACGCCACTCTCGGTCAAGCAGCGCGATTACGTGCAAACCATTCACAGCGCCGGCAACGAACTGCTGACCCTGATCAACGAGATTCTCGACATTTCCAAGCTCGAATCCGGGCAGATCGAGCTCGACGATGTGCAGTTCGATCTCAATGCGCTGATCGAAGACTGCCTGAGTATCTTCCGCGCCAAGGCCGAACAGCAGAACGTCGAGCTGATCAGCTTTATCCAGCCACAAGTGCCGCGGGTCATCAGCGGTGACCCGACGCGCCTGCGCCAGACGCTGCTGAGCCTGCTGGAAAACGCCCTGAAGAAAACCGACGAAGGCGAGATCCTGATTGTCGTCGCCCTCGACGAGCGCACGGCCAAACCGCGTTTGCGCATTGCCGTACAAGACAGCGGCGAGCCGATGGACGCCGAAGAACGCGACGCGTTGATGCACGCCGAACTGCACAGCAAGAACTTCCTCTCGACCACCCGCCTGGGTGGCAACCTGGGGCTGGTGATCGCCCGTCAGTTGATTCGCCTGATGCAAGGGGAATTCGGCATCAAGAGCGGCGCCAGCCAGGGCAGCACCTTATGGCTGACCTTGCCGCTGGACCCCGACCGCCTCGAACACCCGACGTCCGACCTCGATGGCCCGCTGCAGGGAGCACGGGTATTGGTGGTGGACGACAACGACACTTGCCGCAAGGTACTGGTGCAGCAGTGCAGTGCTTGGGGCCTGAATGTCAGCGCGGTCCCGTCCGGCAAGGAAGCCCTGGCGTTGCTGCGCACCAAGGCCCACCTGCGCGATTACTTCGACGTGGTCCTGCTGGACCAGAACATGCCCGGCATGACCGGCATGCAACTGGCGGCCAAGATCAAGGAAGACCCGAGCCTGAACCACGACATCCTGCTGATCATGCTCACGGGCATCAGCAATGCGCCGAGCAAGATCATCGCGCGCAACTCCGGGATCAAACGCATCCTCGCCAAACCGGTGGCCGGCTACACCTTGAAGACCACGCTGGCGGATGAGCTGAATCAACGTAACAAGGGCCTCGCGGTATCGCAGTTCCCATCCACCGGCCCGACCCTGCCGGTCAAGGTTCCCAGCGACTTCCGCATTCTGGTGGCCGAAGACAACAGCATCTCAACCAAGGTGATTCGCGGCATGCTGGGTAAACTCAACCTGCAACCGGACACCGCCAGCAATGGCGAAGAAGCCTTGCAGGCAATGAAAGCCCAACGTTACGACCTGGTGCTGATGGATTGTGAAATGCCGATCCTCGACGGTTTCTCCGCTACCCAGCAATTGCGTGCCTGGGAAGTCGGCAACCAACGGATTCGCACCCCCGTGGTGGCATTGACCGCACACATCCTCGCCGAGCATAAAGAGCGCGCACGTCAGGCCGGCATGGACGGCCACATGGCCAAACCGGTCGAGCTGTCGCAGTTGCGCGAGCTGATCGAACATTGGGTTGCCCAGCGCGATCAGCAGCAACGGACGGCAACGCAACCGTCCTGAGCCGACAGACCCTGCAACGCCTGATAGACTCCCCCACGACTTCTCTCGCCAGTGAGCCTGCATCATGCTCCACGTGTTGTTCAGCGTTTACCTGAAGATGCTGGTGCTCTACAGCCCGTTCTTCGTGTTGTCCTGTTTCATCAGCCTGACCCGCGGTTATTCGCGCAAGGAACAACGGCGGCTGGCCTGGAAAGTGGCAACGGCCACACTGATTTCCAGTGTCTTGCTGTACTTGTTCGGACGGTACATTTTCAGTGTTTTCGGCATTACCGTGGATGCGTTCCGCATCGGTGCCGGCAGCGTGCTGTTTATCTCGGCACTGGGCATGGCCCAGGGCAAGTCGGCGGTCCAGACCGATAACGTGCAGCAGGACGTCACCATCGTCCCGCTGACCATCCCCCTGACCGTCGGCCCCGGCACCATCGGCGCCTTGCTGGTGATGGGCGTGAGCCAGCCCCACTGGGATGACAAGCTCACCGCCATCCTCAGCATTGCCCTGGCCAGCTTTACCGTTGGTGTGGTGCTTTACCTGTCGAACCGCATCGAGCGCATTCTCGGCGACCAGGGCTTGCAGATTGTCAGTCGGCTGATGGGGTTGTTTGTATGTGCACTGGCAGCACAAATCATCTTCACTGGCGTAAAAGGCTACCTGGTGCCTTAGTGCCAACCCGTCACTGAAAGCCAGGGGCTTATTGCCCCTGGCGGCCGGACTTCATTAAACCGGCGCAAACTCCATGAAAACGGCCTCTCTGAGATCATCAAGGTACTTGATGCACTCAGCCTCTCTCCTCAAGTCTTCTTCGTGAATGGTAAAGTGCGCCTTACCTTGAAAAATCGGAAGTTCGGAAGTATCCCATTCCACAAAAAGAACTTTCGCATTATTGTCCGATGAGTCGTAACGGACCGTCGCCACGGCCATTGTCACTTCAGCTTCTTCGTCTTGCTTGCAAACAGACACGCCAAAATTACCACCACTGGCTTCAGTTGCATGACGCTCAAAAAGCTTGACGGCTTCAGGTTGTTTTTTCAGTGCATCAATAGTTTTGTCTGCGACAACTTTCAGCGCATTCGCGGCCGTACCCGCCAGGCCACCGGCTACAGAATGAACAATATCCAGCGCTACATTATCCAGCGTCAACTTGGCAGAGGTGGATTTGTACTGGGTAAAGGCACTGTGGTATTCGGTCCAGCCCGTGGCAAACATCAGTTTTTTAAAGCACTCGTATCGGGCGATTTTCTGCTCTTTAGCGGGAAACAGCACTTTTGAAGCGATATCGGCATACGCGTACGTGTTTTTTACGATGCGCTTGTTGCGCCGCGACATCCCGTCCAGAAAGCCCACCACACCGCTGCCCATGATCGCGGCATTCATTTCATCCCGGTCAAACGGTAGCTTTACTGCGGAGCGCGCCTGGATTTTCGGACCGGCAAGTTCAAGTTTGGCTCGACATTGTTCAAGACATTGATCGAAATAAAGACTGGCTTCTGCTTCATTCATTTTATTCATCTTATAAACCTTAAATTCAAACATATAAAAGCCGAACTGGCTCCACCAAAAAACTATCGCACCCACCGAATGAATTCAACAGCGTCAGGACTTATAAAAAAACAATAAAACAACCTACAAATATCGAGATGTAACGAACCACAATTAATTACAACAAACCAATAAAAACCAAACTACAGAAAAACCCAATAGATCCGCACACGCCTGCACGCCCCATAAAAAAACAAGAACTCAACTTACGCATAAAGGTAAATAATCCGACTCACCAAGAGAGCTAAAAGGCAAATATCCTCTATTCATTCAGGAATTAACCTACATCCTCTGGCGAATGTTTTTTACGGCACAGCAAAGAAAAAGCCACGGCAAATCGAGTGGAAACCCGGCCGTGGCTTTTTTAGCGAAGCGCAATGCCTCAGGTGGCAGGCTTTTCTCCATACCAACGCGGCGTGTACACCCAGTCACCACCCCCCATACGCGAAAACACGCAGGTCGTAGACGAACCCACCAGGACCATGGTGCGCATATCCACCTGGTCCGGGGTCAACTGGCCAAGCGTCGTCACTCGTAGCGTCTGCCCCGGGCGACCGATGTCACGCCCCAACACCACCGGCGTCGCAGGTATGCGGTATCGCGCGACGATCTCCAGCGCCCGGCCAAGTTGCCATGGACGGGAGCGTGAAATCGGGTTGTAGAACGCCAGGGCGAGGTCGGCCTGTGATGCAAGGTCCAGACGCTTCTCGATGATCTCCCATGGCTTGAGGTTGTCCGACAGCGACAACACACAGAAGTCATGCCCCAGCGGCGCACCGGCTTGAGCCGCAGTCGCCAGTGAAGCAGAAACCCCCGGCAGAATTTCCAGATCGACGTTGTGCCACGCGGCATCGCTGGACTCGTGAAGTGCTTCGAGCACCGCAGCCGCCATGGCGAACACTCCCGGATCACCGGAAGAAACCACCACCACCGACCGTCCTTGCGCCGCCAGTTCAAATGCGTGGCGCGCACGCTGCATCTCTTCGCGGTTGTCGGTGCAATGCATGACTTGATCCGCACGGAACGGGCCGGCCATGCGCACATAGGTTTCATAACCGAGCACATCATTGGCGCGCGCCAGTTCGGCCTTGACCGCCGGCACCATCAGCTCGGCAGCGCCAGGGCCAAGACCGATCACCGCCAGACGACCGCGAGGACGACCGATCGACAATGGGTCCAGAGGTTGCTCGGCCACCGCGATTGCAAGGGTGTCATCGCCGAAGATCTTCACAGACTGACCGAGGGCGTTGCGTGCCAGCTCACTGACTGCGCCGACATCGTTGCCAAAACGCAGCGGCACACCCAGCTCAAGCGCCGCTTCACGCAGCGCCGCACTCGACATTTCGCTATCGGCGGCCAGCAGACAGGCCACCGATTGCACGGCGATCTTTGCCTGATGCAACGCCTCGCGAATCGCACCCGGCAGATCGGCCACGCCGGTCCCGACGGCCACCAACACGTTGCGCGGATAGATCAACAGCTCGTTGGCCGCCGGCGTACGCTCGGCATGACCGACGTGAACGGCCAGCCGCGCCTGCGGGTCCTCGGGCAACTGCGCCTGCGCCAACCACGGGGCCGCGCCTTCGATGCGCACCGTTTCACCGGCGAGCAAATCGGAAACGAAGCGCTTGCCCAGTTCGAGATCGCCCAGGGCATAACCGCTGGGTGGATTGAGCAGGCAGGTGCCGAAGCGCAATTCGCCACTGGTGGTGATCGCCGCCGCGACGTCCAGTGCAGCCGCAATTTCTCGCGCCAGCACGTTCACGCCACCCAGACCGCCCAGCAACGGCACCACTGCGCTGCCGTCTTCAGCAACGGCCAGCACCGGCGGCTCGGCGCCCTTTTCCAGCAGCAACGGCGCCAGGGTGCGAATCACGATGCCAGCGGCGCACAGGGCAATGATCGGCGTGTCCTGCTGATAGAGCTCACGCAGGGTCGCGCCGAACTCGTGATAGATGCGGTCCGCGCCCTCGACCCGCTCAGCCAGTCCGTGGATCAAGGCGCCTGGGTACACCTGCTGAATCTTGCGCGCGGTCGCGAGGCTGCCATTGCCGAGAATGACAATCGCCGGAACTGGACGAGTCATCAGCCTTGCCACCTTTCACCTGGAACGATGATCAGCGAGAAGTACGGCGAGGACATCGGTTCGACCTGATCCAGCGGTACGATCTTCTGATTGGCCATGGTCGCGCGCTCGACATACAGCGCGCGCTCGGCCAACCCGAGTTCTTCCAGCACCTGACGGACTTTGGGAAAGTTGCGCCCCAGCTTCATGATCACCGCCGCATCCGCATCGGCGAGACGCCGCTTGAGATCGTCGTGCGGCAACACGCCGGACAGCACCGACAGGCTCTGATTGCGATACACCAACGGCGCGCCAAGCACCGAAGCACCGCCGAGCATCGAACAGACACCGGGCACGACTTCGGCCTCATATCGCTCGGCCAGGCGATCGTGCAGGTACATGTAGGAACCGTAGAAGAACGGGTCGCCTTCGCAGATCACCGCCACGTCTCGGCCCGCATCCAGGTGCGCGGCAAGTTCTTCGCCGGCCGCATCGTAGAAATCGCTGATCACCTCTTCATAGGACAGCGGTGCCGGCAAGGCTTCGGTGGTCACCGGATACACCAGCGGCAGCAGGGTTTGAGCGTCCTGCAAATGCGCTTCGATGATGCCGAAGGCGTTGCCCTTTTTGCCCTTGGCAACGAAGTACGCCACCACCGGCGATTCGCGCAGCAGGCGCAGGGCCTTGACGGTTATCAGTTCCGGATCACCGGGGCCGACGCCGAGGCCGATCAAACGTCCAGGTTGCTGCATCATTCGATCTCCGTGGCGAGGGCATTGACGGCGGCGGCGGCCATGGCGCTACCGCCCAGCCGGCCTTGCATGATGACAAACGGCACACCGCGACTGTCGGCGGCGAGTGCGGCCTTGGATTCGGCGGCACCGACGAAGCCCACCGGGAAGCCAAGGATCAGCGCCGGTTTCGGCGCGCCGGCGTCGAGCATTTCCAGCAGATAAAACAGTGCGGTCGGCGCGTTGCCGATCACCACCACGCTGCCTTCCAGGTGCGGGCGCCACAGCTCCAGCGCGGCAGCGGAACGGGTGTTGCCCAGCTCACGGGCAAGCTCCGGAACGCTTTCATCGCGCAGGGTGCAGATGACTTCATTGTTCGCGGGCAAACGCGTGCGGGTCACGCCTTCGGAGACCATCCGCGCATCACACAGGATCGGTGCACCGGCGGCCAAAGCATCGCGCCCGGCCTTGCCCGCGCCTTCCGAAAATTGCAGGCCGCCAATCGCATCGACCATGCCGCAGGCGTGTATCACCCGCACCGCGAGTTTTTCCAGATCGGCCGGGATTCGCTCGAGGTTGGCCTCGGCACGAATGATCGCGAAGGAGTTGCGATAGATCTCCTGACCGTCGCGGATGTAATCAAGCATCAAGGGGGCTCCGTGAGCGGGCGTCGAGCAAGGCGTCGACCGCTTCAATAGTAAGGTTGCGTGCATGCAGGGCGCCGAAACCCGGCTGCCCCGCTTCGCGAAAATAGAGGTCGTAATGACCGGGGGCGACGGCCAGCAAAGTGACCGGCGCACTGTGCGCGGCGGCACAGGAGCGCGGGCAACCGCTCAGATGCACGCTCAGCAGCTGGCCATGGCGTTGCAGCAACGCGGCGAGTTGCAGAGCGTCCTGCTTGGTATCGGCCAGGCCCTTGGCGCAGCCCGTCGAGCCAGTGCAGGCAATCAACCGCGACAAGGCCTGACCGGCATCGCAGAACAGGCCCAACGCGTGCAGGCGGCGGATGACTTCATCGGCATTGTCATGGTGAATGTTCGGCAACAACAGGCTTTGCCATGGCGTGAACCGCAGCGTTGCATCGCCGTATTCCTGTGCCAGTCGAGCGGCGCCCCGAAGCATGGTGCTATCGAGACGTCCCAGAGGCGGCACGGCCCCGACATAGACATGACCGGCTTGCGCCTGCGGTTGCGCGCCAATGTGCAGCACCTCGTTACTGACTGAGCGTTGCCAGACGCTAACGGGCTGGAAAGGCAGTCGCCCGGCGAGGCGAGCGAGAAATTCGGCTTGAGGGACGTCGACCAGCAAGTGGCGCATCCGCGTGTGTTCAGGCCCCGCCAGTTTCAGGAACAGCTCCAGCACGGCGACCACCAACGCGTGGCCATCTTCCAGTGGAACACGACCGCCTGGTTGATCGGTGGGGCATCCCGCCAGACCGAAAGCCAGCCACCGCTCGCCCTCTCGCTCGACCGCGGACAACCACAGATCGTGCGGGTGTTCGAGCATCGCCAGGCGTTCACCGCCATCCAGTTGCACGGCGAATTTGGCGCTGAGGTCGTGAAAGCGTTCTTGCCCTTGCAGGGTGGCGAGGATCTGTGCGGCCAATTCACGCGTGTCGAACAGCATCTGCCGATCGATACCTGCGCTCGGGCTCAGCATCAGATTACGTACATCGTCACCCGCCGCATGCGAAGGGCCAAGGCCTGCGGCGAGCAGACTTTCGATCAACGCTTCCTGCTCTTTGACGATGCCGCGAATCTGCAGGTTGGCCCGGTTAGTGGCCTCGATCACTGAGCCGGCATAACGCTGTGCACCTTCGGCGACAGCGTTGGCCTGCTCGGAAGTGAGGGTGCCACCGGCCAGTTTTATCCGGCAGATACCGCCGTCTCTGGCCTGGACGATACGCAGCAGCCCCGGACAGGCCGAGGGGCGTAAAGCGCGGGACATAGGGAGTTCGTTCAAAGGGATGACCGGATCTGAAGTGGGAGCGCCCCCCGTCGGAGGCGAGCGGTATTATGCCTGCTTTGCCGCGCGGCATCATAAGACCGCGTGTCGCATTTGCTCCGACCTTGAATCCATCAGGCGGCCTCCCTCACAGGCGCTCTGAGTAAAACTCGAAAATGGCGTCAGCGATCCGGTCGAGCCGATCGTTCAACTCCGGGCGGACTTCGTCGAAGCGGGCTCTGTTCAGGGTCAAGGGAGCGGCTCGATGCGTGAGCGTCACGTTGCCCTCCTTCCAGTCCCAAAACAGAAAATCTTCCCGCTGCGCCAGCGCCCGAAGCGAAAAGTCATTCAGGTCCAGTGATAATTTCCCTTGTTTGTCGTATTCAGCGGGGGCAATGGAAAACTCCCTGCCACGCAGACTTTCGGTGGCCAATGACCAAAGCGCCGACGAATTAGCCAACAATGAATCAAACATGTTTTTTGTAACTATCGCCATCTGACTATTAACGCCGGAAATTCTGTTCAAATAAATCTGAGTTACTTTTCCTGCAAAGTGACTGTAACTTTTCTCGACAACCCTGCGTTCGTCAATTTCCCAACCCAAGTCCCATAACACCACGGCAAACAAGGAAAACCAGCCTTGGGGATCTGTGTCCCTATTGCGCTGCTGACTCGCATACCACTGCGCATAACGCACGCTGGAGTTGACGTCACGCTTGTCCTGACGCGACACGCCTCTGGCCGTGCTGACCAGGTTGCCCCCCAATAGCGACCCGGCAGCGCCTTGCTGATCCTGCGAGGCGTAAAGTCGAGAATTCTTTGTTTGCCGTGGCGCGAAGTCTCGGTTGAACGCATCGGAATAAGCCATCAAGTCCAGGCTCCCTGCTTTATCAATAACCATAGTCAATTCCTTTCAACCATTATCAAATGAGTACATGAACATTCAAACTACATAACTTAACTACGACCAGCTACAGACCAATCAAACCAACTTAAAACATTCTATTACTCGCCTCCACGTCCGCCGCGTTATCATGTGCCGCTTTATGCAGATGAATAGAGATCACACATGGCACGCTGGCTGACCGTGACAGGCATTGGTGAAGACGGCTTCAAGGGTTTGGGCAGGAATGCCCGGCATGCGTTGCTGGCTGCCTCGAAGATCTTCGGCAGTCAGCGGCAACTGGACCTGCTGCCGCCCTGCATCCGTGGCGAACGCAAACTCTGGCCGACGCCGTTCTCCCTCGATGCGTTGTTGGCCTTGCGGGGCGAGCCGGTGTGCGTGTTGGCCAGCGGCGATCCGATGTTCTTCGGTGTCGGCGCCAGCCTCGCCCGGCAATTGCCCTGCGCGGAAATGCTGATCCTGCCGGCGCCCTCTTCCTGCTCTCTGGCGGCCGCGCGAATGGGCTGGCCGTTGCAGGATGTCGTCACGCTATCGGTGGTCGCTCGCCCGGTCGCGGCACTTAACGCGCAGTTGTTCAGCGGTGTTCGCTTGTTGGTGCTCAGCAACGATGGGCAAAGCCCCGCCGCAATAGCGGCGTTGTTGCGCGAACGTGGTTTCGGACCGAGCCGCCTGAGCGTGCTGGAACATTTGGGTGGCGAGGCCGAGCGACGCATCGACGGTGTCGCCAACGACTGGGCCGACCCGGCTATCGCCGACCTCAACCTGATCGCCATCGAGTGCATCGCCGCCCCCGACACGCCGCGTCTTTCGCGACTGGCCGGCCTGCCGGATTCGGCGTTCAGGCACGACGGTCAACTGACCAAGCGTGATGTGCGTGCAATCACCCTCGCGCGCCTGGCCCCGGTTCCCGGTGAACTGTTGTGGGACGTCGGCGCCGGCAGCGGTTCGATCGGCATCGAGTGGATGCGCGCCCATCCGGGTTGCCGGGCGCTGGCGATCGAGGCCGATGAAGGCCGGCAACTGTTGATCGAGTACAACCGCGACGCGCTCGGCGTGCCCGGCCTGCAATTGGTTCGCGGCAGTGCGCCGCAAGCCCTCACAGGTCTGGAACGCCCGGACGCGATCTTCATCGGCGGCGGCGTCACCCGAAAAGGCGTTCTGGACACTTGCTGGGCAGGGCTCAAACCTGGTGGCCGACTGATCGCCAACGCGGTCACGCTACAAAGTGAAATGACCCTGATGGCCTGGCGCGAGCAACATGGCGGCGAGCTGACGCGTATTCATATCGCCCAGGCGCAACCGCTGGGCGACTTCGATACCTGGCGCCAGGCCTTGCCGATTACTTTGCTGGACGTGGTCAAACCTTTCGATGCGTGACGAAACCGCCGAACAACCCGCACCGTTGCGCAGCGGCCTGACCACCGGCAGCTGCGCCACCGCCACCAGCCTGGCGGCCGCTCGATTGCTGCTCGGCGGAACGAGTGCAGACGCCGTGGACATCGTCCTGCCTAAAGGCAAGCGCGTGCAGATGCGCCTGGAATTCTGCCGGTTGCTGGATGACGGCGCCGAAGCTGGAACGATCAAGGATGCCGGTGACGATCCGGACGTGACCCACGGCGCGCTGCTCTATTCCCAAGTGCGACTGAGCGTAGAGCCGGGCATTCGTTTCTGTGCCGGTCGTGGTGTCGGCACCGTCACCCGTCCGGGCCTGGTGCTGGGCGTCGGTGAGCCGGCGATCAACCCGGTGCCGCGCAAGATGATCAGCGATCATTTGACCTCGCTCGCGCAAGAGCTCGATTACCCCGGCGGCTTCGAGGTCACGGTGAATGTCGAGGGCGGCGAGGCGCTGGCTTTGAAAACCATGAACCCTCGGCTGGGCATTCTCGGTGGCCTGTCGATTCTCGGCACCAGCGGCATCGTCCGGCCGTTTTCCTGTGCGGCGTACATTGCCTCGATCCATCAGGGCATCGACGTGGCAAAAACCAACGGTTACCTGCACATCGCCGCGTGCACCGGCAACGCCAGCGAAGACTCCATGCGCCGAGTCTACGGCCTGCCGGAAATCGCCCTGATCGAAATGGGCGACTTCGTCGGTGCAGTACTCAAACATCTGCGCAAAGTGCCGGTGGCCAGACTCAGCATTTGTGGCGGTTTCGGCAAGATCAGCAAACTGGCGGCCGGGCACATGGATCTGCACAGTCGGCATTCGAGCATCGACCTGCCGCAACTGGCCGAATGGGCTGCGGCGGTCGGCGCGGACGAAGCGCTGCAGCAGGCAATACGTGAAGCCAACACCAGTCAACAGGCCTTGGCCATGGCCAGCGCCGCCGGCATCGCACTCGGCGACGCGGTATGCCGGCACGCACTGGATTTTGCCCGCAGTGTGGTGCCGGCGCAGGTTCAGGTCGAAGTGTTTGCCATCGATCGACAAGGCGGGATTGTCGGCCACGCAGGAGCTTTTCAATGAAACGCCTATTGCTGCTCGGCGGCGTGACGGAAGCGCTGGCCATCGCCCGCACGCTGGGGCCGGAACACATCTACAGCCTGGCCGGCGTCGGTCGTGTGCCGACCGATCTGGCCTGTCGGGTTCGCGTTGGCGGGTATGGCGGCGCGGACGGCCTGGCGCAGTTCATCCGCGACGAAGGGATCGATCTGCTGCTGGACGCGACTCATCCCTACGCTGCGCAAATCAGCCAGAACGCCGCGACCGCCGCTCAAGTGTCCGGCATCCCCTGCTGGGCACTTCGCCGCCCGGCCTGGCAACCACAAGCCGGAGATGACTGGCGCGAAGTCAGTGACTGGGCCGAACTGATCGACGCGCTGAAACCGTTTCGTCGCCCACTGTTCACCCTCGGCCGCGAACCCTTGCAACACCTGCATGAAATCCCTGCGCAGCAATTCTGGACATTGCGCGCCCTGGACGTTTATCCGGGCAACGAGCGCTGCGAAGTGATCGGCGCACGCGGGCCGTTTCTGATCGAGGATGAGCGTGAGTTGTTCGAGCGCCGGCAGATCGATGTGCTGATCAGCAAAAACAGCGGCAGCACCGCCACCGAGCCGAAACTGGAAGTGGCGCGGGAGCGTGGGGTGCCGGTGCTGGTGTTGAAACGGCCGGTGTTGCCGGGGGTGGAGCGGGAGTTTGGGTCGGTAGTGCAGGTGTTGGAGGCGCTCGCCGAAATACTCTGACCGATCAGTAATTATTCCCGGGCCAGCCCCCGGCATTTCAAATGGGAGCCGCTACACTCATTTGAAACACGCTGCGACACCAAACCGCAGGCCGCGTTTTTACTTATCGGCACTGATCAGGCTAAATAGCCGCGCCTGATCTCCCACCCAACCGGATCTGTCCCATGTCCCGACAACGGCTCGCAATTGCATGGATAGCCTGCTTCGCAGTGCTGTTCAACATGCTCGCCATGCCGATGACCGGAGCGATGGCGCAGACGGCGAAATCGCCGGCCGAACAGGTGTTGTGGGGCAGTTTCTGCTCGTCCACCGGCACGAAGATGGTGGCGATTTCTCTGGGGACGCTTGATCAGAAAGCTCCGCAGAACGACGATCATTCCAACATGCAGCATTGCTGGTGCTGTTCCGGTTCTGCGCCATTGGTGGCGTTGCCCGGGCATGTGCCGCAGTTGTATTTCGCGCGCTTCGAAACCAATCGAAGCCTGCCCACCACCGCACTCGACACCCCTACTCCGCGCCAGCAATGGCCGAACCTCAACCCCCGCGCATCCCCTCTGGTGTGATTCCTTCTCGCAATTGACCTGCGTTTTGAATCGTTCTGGAGAACTGCCATGTTGAACAAACTCATCGTTCTGGCTGCATTGCTGCTGCCTGCCTGCTTTGCCAATGCCCATGAATACAAGGCTGGCGAACTGCAAATCGCTCATCCGTGGTCACAGGAGTTGCCACCGAACGCGCCGACCGTTGCGGCTTACTTCGTGATTCAAAACCCCGGCAAAACCGCCGACAAACTGCTCAGCGTCGACTCGCCGATTGCGGGCATCGCCCAGTTGCACGAGCACGTGATGCAGAACGATCTCATGAAAATGCAGCAGGTGCCGGCCGTCGAAATCCCGGCTGGCGGCGACGTCACGTTTGCACCGATGGCGTACCACGTGATGCTGCTGGAACTGAAAGACCGCAGCCTGCTGAGCGACGGCAAGCGGTTCCCGCTGACGATGCATTTCGAAAAGTCCGGTGACGTGACGGTCGAAGTCTCGGTGCAGAAAACCGCACCGGGCGGCGTGCAAGTGCACGCACACAATCCGTAACTGCCAGAGCTGAATACGCCCATGCGCCCGCTTAGCGCCAGGCCATCCGCGCCCCGTCGTCAGCCATTGAGCCTGACACGCGGTAGCTGGATCAGCCTGTTCGCCATGTTGATGATCTTCATCGGCCCGCTGATTTCTCAGTCGATGCCGATGCCGATGGATCAGCGCGCCTCTTCGATGTCCATGAACATGTCGATGGACATGAGCATGGACATGTCAGCGATGGCGCACGGCGAGCACGGCGCGACACCCGCTGCCGAGCACTGTCCACCCAAAACCTCCCATCATGCGATCTGGGAAAAGTGCGGCTATTGCAGCCTGCTGTTCAACTGCCCGGCGCTGACGGGCGGCCAGTCTTTCGTTCCATTCGACGCCCCAAAAACCAGCACCTTCAGTACACCCGCCACCCGCCTGGGCCACGCCCGGCAAACCTTCTTCCCCGGCGCCCGCACCCGCGCCCCGCCCATCGTCGCGTAAACACCTCCCCAATCTCACACGGTTAGAAGACAGCAAAGCAGCCAGTGGGAGCGGGCTTGCTCGCGAAAGCGGTGGGGCTGACCCACCCACATCGCGAGCACGCCCGCCCCCACAGGCATTGCGCAGGCTGCCGGCCGTGTCGTTTACGACTGTTCGATGGAAATTGTCATGTCCAGGTTTTCTGCTGACACACGCTTGAGCGCCGCCCAAGCTTCTTTTGCCCTGAACGAAACGCGCGTTCGTTTCAGGCACGCCACCGCCGTTCTTTGCGGCGTACTGCTGACACCGATGGTGCTGGCCGATGATCATGCTGGCCACAGTGAAGAACTGAGCCCGACGGTGATCACCGCCATCGCACCGAGTTCACCGCTGACCATCGTCACCAACCCCAAAGACCCACGCCAACCGGTACCGGCCAGCGACGGTGGTGACTACTTGAAGACCATCCCCGGCTTCGCCCTGGTGCGCAATGGCGGCACCAACGGTGACCCGGTGCTGCGCGGCATGTTCGGCTCGCGCCTGAACATCCTCACCAACGGCGGCCAGATGCTCGGCGCCTGCCCCGGCCGGATGGACGCGCCGACCTCCTACATCTCACCGGAAACCTACGACAAACTCACCGTCATCAAAGGCCCGCAAACGGTACTTTGGGGGCCGGGCGCATCCGCCGGCACCATCTTGTTCGACCGTGACCCGGAAAGCTTCGGCGAACTCGGCACCCGAGTGAATGCCAGCGTACTGGCCGGCTCCAACGGCCGTTTCGACAAACTAGTGGACGCCGCTGCCGGCGGGTCATTGGGTTACGTGCGAGTGATCGGCAACACCGCGCATTCCGACGACTATCGGGACGGCAACAACGACACCGTGGCCTCGCGTTACGACAAGTGGAATGGCGACGTGGCACTCGGCTGGACCCCGGACGCCGACACCCTGCTGGAGCTGACCGCCGGCAAGGGCGATGGCGAAGCCCGTTACGCCGGACGCGGCATGGACGGCGCGCAGTTCAAGCGCGAAAGCCTCGGCCTGCGTTTCGAGAAGTCCAATATCGGCGACGTGCTCGACAAGGTCGAAGCACAGATCTACTACAACTACGCCGACCACGTGATGGACAACTACACCCTGCGCACGCCGTCCGGCACCGGGATGATGGCCGGCCCGATGGCTTCCAGTGTCGATCGCCGAACCCTGGGCGCGCGGATCAAAGCCACGTGGCGCTGGGCCGATGTGCAATTGATCAGCGGCATCGACGCGCAGACCAGCGAACACCGCAAGCGCGCCGCCATGGGCATCGACACCTACAAGGATCTGCCGCGCAACAAGGACGCCGATTTCCATAACTACGGCGTGTTCAGCGAACTGACCTGGTACGCCGCCGACCGTGATCGACTGATTACCGGCGCACGCCTGGACCGTGCTTCGGCCAAGGATTTTCGGCAGACCACTGGCTCGGGGATGATGACCCGCGCCAACCCGACCGCCGACGACACCCGCGCCGACACCTTGCCAAGCGGCTTCGTTCGTTACGAGCATGATCTGGCAGACAGCCCGACCACGCTGTACGCAGGCCTAGGTCACACCCAGCGTTTCCCGGATTACTGGGAGCTGTTTTCGCCCAACTCGGGACCTGCCGGCTCGGTAAACGCCTTCGACTCGATCAAGCCCGAAAAAACCACCCAGCTCGACTTCGGCCTGCAATACAAGACCGAAGACCTCGAAGCCTGGGCCTCGGGTTACGTCGGACAGGTACGCGATTACATCCTGTTCAATTACAAGACGGGAATGATGGGCACGACCTCGCAAGCCGAGAACATCGACGCGCGGATCATGGGCGGTGAACTCGGGGCGGCCTACAGGCTGACGTCGAACTGGAAGGCCGACGCAACCCTGGCCTACGCCTGGGGCAAGAACAGCAGCGACGGCAAGGCATTGCCGCAAATGCCGCCGCTGGACGCGCGATTCGGCCTGACCTACAGCGAAGACAACTGGAGCGCCGGCGCCTTGTGGCGAGTGGTCGCGGCGCAAAACCGCATTGATCAGAACAAGGGCAACGTGGTCGGCAAGGACTTCGACAAGTCCTCCGGGTTCGGCGTGTTCTCGCTCAATGGCGCCTATCGGATCAACAAGAACTGGAAGGTCAGCAGCGGCGTCGACAACCTGTTCGGCAAGGCGTACGCCGAGCATTTGAACCTGGCCGGCAACGCCGGTTTTGGCTACCCGGCCAATGACCCGCAGGCCATTAAAGAACCGGGGCGAACGCTCTGGACCAAGGTGGATATGAGCTTCTAAAAGCTTTGCCCTGTAGGAGCGAGCCCGCTCGCGATGGTCGTGAACGATGACGCGACCATTCTGAATGAACGCGGCGCCGTCGAGTTCTTCGCGAGCAGGCTCGCTCCTACAAGGACCTGCAAGACAACAACAAAAGTACCAAGCCAAGCGGAGCACAACCGATGAAACAGCCCAAACCGAATTTCTATAACCTGGCCTGGCGCTGGCATTTCTATGCCGGTCTGTTCGTCGCGCCATTCATGGTGATGCTGGCCCTGACCGGTGTCATTTACCTGTTCAAGCCGCAACTCGACTCGTTGATGTACGACAGCCTGATGAACGTCCCGGCCGGCCATCACAGCATCCCGGCCGACGACTTGCTCAAGCGGGTGAAAGACGCGTATCCACAAGCGACGATCAAGCAATACCTGCCGCCGGTGAACGCCGAACGCAGCGCGCAATTTGTCGTACTCAATGGCGGCAATGAGCTGAACGTTTTCGTCGACCCGTACCACGGCGACATCCTCGGCGAGCAAGACGCCAAGAAGAATCTGCAAGCGATAGCGCGAGCGATTCATGGCGAGTTGATGATCGGCACGGTCGGTGACCGGCTGATCGAACTGGCCGCTGGCTGGGGCATCGTGCTGGTGGTTTCCGGGGTCTTTTTGTGGTGGCCACGAGGCCAGGCTGCCGGCATTTTATGGCCGCGCCTGAGCAGTCGCGGTCGCGTGCTGTGGCGCGACCTGCATGCCGTCACCGGGTTCTGGGGCGCCGCGTTTCTGCTGGTGATGCTGCTCAGCGGCATGACCTGGACCGGGTTCTGGGGCAAGCAATACGCCGGGGTCTGGAACGTGTTCCCGGATGCCATGTGGAATGACATGCCCAAGTCCGACGTCGAGGCCCGCAGCCTCAACACCACCACGCGCCAGACCGTGCCATGGGCGATGGAAAACACGCCGATGCCGATGTCCGGCGACCACGCCGAACACATGGCCCACGACAGTGCGCAACCCGGCCCCGCCGCACCGACCATCAGCCTGCAAGACGTGCAGAACATCGCCGTGCAACGCAAGGTCGAGCCGGGTTACAGCATTACTTTCCCGACCACGGCCACCGGCGTATTCACCATCGCCGTGTTCGCCGATGACCCGCGCAACGATGCCACTCTGCACGTCGATCAGTACACCGGCAACGTCCTCGCCGACGTGCGCTGGGAACATTACGGCGCCGTGGCCCGCGCCACGGAAACCGGCGTGATGTTGCACGAAGGCAAGATGTTCGGTGTGCTCAACCAGATCATCGTGCTGCTGATCTGCCTGATGATTCTGCTCAGTGCCGTCAGCGGTGTGGTGATCTGGTGGAAGCGTCGGCCACAAGGCAAGTTCGGTGTTCCACCGCTGCGCCACGACCTGCCGAAATGGAAAACTGGGGTAGCAATCATGCTGGTGCTGGCAGTGGCGTTTCCGTTGGTGGGCGCTTCGCTGGTGGTGGTCTGGTTGCTGGATCGAGTGCTGTTGTCGCGATTCACCCGACAAACTGAATCAGCCTCATCTTCATCATGAAACAGGCGAGATGCGCGTATTAGAGGGATCTGTAGACTTCGGGCGCTTATCGCACGGTCATTTTTAGTGTTACTGTATAACGCAAATGCACCGCCCAACCCGCAGCCATTGCTGCGGGTTTTCTTTTGGAAGAAGTGTCACCCACCCGATGAACAAGTACCTCTTGTCCGGCCTCTGCCTGCTCGCCCTGCACAACAACGCCCACGCGCAATCCTTGACGCTGCCCGCCGGCACCATCACCGCACCGGCCGTTGACGACGAAACCGTCAACCTCGACACGCCGACCACCGCCGGTTCGCGCCTGAACCTCACGGCTCTGGAAACACCCGCCAGTGTGGAAAGCCTGACTGGCGAACAGATCCGCGCGCGCGGTGACCGTAGCGTGCAGGACGCGGCCTCGCGCAGCACCGGGATCAGCCGCACCGGCACGCCGGGCGACGGCGGGACCTCGTTGTCTGCACGAGGCTTTACCGGGCAGAACTCGGTGATGCAGTTGTATGACGGCAACCGGATGTACACCGGCATGGGCACCGTGACCTTCCCGGTCGACACCTGGTCGGTGGAGCGTGTCGATGTGCTGCGCGGCCCGGCTTCGGTGTTGTACGGCGAAGGCGCGACGGGTGCGGTGGTCAACGTGATCCCGAAAAAACCCTTCGAAGGCGAGATCGAAAACCACGTGCGTCTCGGTTACGGCTCTTACGACAGTCAGCAACAAGCGTTCGACAGCGGCGGCTCGCTGAGCGATACCCTGAGCTACCGCTTGAACCTCAATCGCCTGCGCAGCAACGGTTGGGTCGATCGCGGCGATTCCTCCAGCGACTTCGTCAGCGCGGCCCTGCGCTGGCAGGCCACGGACGATGTGGCATTCACCCTCGCCCACGACTACGGCGACCAGAACCCGATGAACTACTTCGGCACGCCATTGATCAACGGTCGCTTCCACGAAGGTCTGCGCGACAAGAACTACAACGTCAGCAACGACAAGCAGCACTACAACGATCAATGGACGCGCCTGACCAGCGACTGGCAAATTTCCGAGAACGTCAGTTCGAGCAACGAGCTGTATTACCTCAAGGCCCAGCGCCGCTGGCAGAACGCCGAAAACTATAACTTCGACCGCAACGCACAGCAGCTCAGCCGCAGCGGCTATTTCGGCATAGGCCACCGGCAGGAACAGGTCGGCGACCGTCAGACCTTCACCTTCAAGCACTCACTGTTCGGCCTCGACAGCCAGACCGTGTCCGGTGTCGATTACAACCGCATCCGCTTCCAGCTCGACAGCAACTCGCCGTTCAATGACGTGTTGCCCGATGGCCAGCCGATCGATTTGTATCATCCACAACGTGGCAGTTTTGAAAGTGCCAATCCGTATCGCGACCAGTTCCAGAGCACCACCAAACAGATGTCGGCCTTCGCCGAAAACCGCACGCAGTTGAGCGAGCGCTGGTCGCTGGTGACCGGTGTGCGTCGCGACTACGTGCACGTCGACCGCGACAACCTGGTCGATGGCAGCCAGAGCGACAAGACCCTGACCGGCAACAACTGGAAAGCCGGATTGGTGTTCGCCGTGACCCCGGACACTTCGTTCTACGGTCAGTACGCCACCAGCACCGACGGTGTCGGCGGCCTGATTTCCCTGAGCCCGAGCCAGCAGCAATATGACCTGGCCACGGCGAAACAGACCGAGATCGGCGTGAAGCAGATGTTCTGGGATCAACGCGGCGAGTGGACGCTGGCGGCTTATCGCATCGTCAAAAAGAAACTGCTGACCGACGATCCGGGCAACCCGACGCTCAAACAGCAGGTCGGCCAACAATCGTCCAATGGCCTGGAAGCCAGCCTCGATCTGCAACTGCCACACGCCTGGCAACTGCAGGCCAACGCGGCCATCGTCAAAGCGAAGTACGACGATTTCGAAGAAGTGGTCGGTGGCGTGCCGGTGTCGCGCAACGGCAATCGTCCGGTGGATGTGCCCAGGCGTACGGCAAATCTGTGGCTGAGCAAAGCACTCAATGAGGACCTGAAGGCCGGGGCTGGCGTACGTTACGTCGACGCGCGTTATGCCGACATGGCCAACCAGAACGAGCTGCCGAGCTACACCGTCGTCGATGCCACGTTGTCATGGAAAGCGCTGCGCAATACGACGCTGGGGTTGCAGGTGAACAATCTGTTTGACCGCCAGTATGCGCAAAGCCAATACAATGAGGGGCAGCAGTGGATCCTGGGGGAGCCGCGTTCGTTCTTTGTCACCGCTGATTATCAGTTTTAAACCGTGTCGCTACCATCGCGAGCAGGCTCGCTCCCACATTTGATCGCATTCCAATGTGGGAGCGAGCCTGCTCGCGAAGGCGTCATCCGCATCACCGTAAATCTCCGAGTAAATGCATGACCTCGCTGAACCTCACCAACCTCGCCTGGACACCCCTGGGCCACGGCCACTGTCATCACCAGTTCCAACTGCGTGATGCCTCGTTGCACGTGGCCGCCGGTGAGTTTGTCGGGTTGATCGGCCCTAACGGCAGCGGCAAGACCAGCCTGCTGCGGTGCGCCTATCGCTTCAGCAAACCGGAAAACGGTGAGGTCCGGCTCGACCACCACAACGTCTGGAAACAATCCTCGCGCTGGTGCGCGCAACGCATCGCCGTGGTGCTGCAGGAGTTCCCCGACGCCTTCGGCCTGACCGTCGATGAAGTGGTCGCCATGGGCCGCACACCGCACAAAGGCCTGTTCGACGGCGACACCCTCGAAGACCGGAATCTCGCGATGCAAGCACTGGAATCCGTCGGCCTCAACGGTTTCGAAGACCACGCTTTCGCCACGCTCTCTGGCGGCGAAAAACAACGCGTGATCCTCGCCCGCGCCCTGGCCCAGCAACCGCAAGTGCTGATCCTCGACGAGCCGACCAACCACCTCGATCCGCGCTATCAGCTTGAGTTACTGCAACTGGTCAAACGCCTGCGGATCGGCACCCTGGCGAGCATCCACGACCTCAATCTCGCCGCCGCGTTCTGTGATCGGCTGTACGTGCTCAATCACGGCCGCATCGTCGCCAGCGGCACACCAAAAGAAGTCCTGACCGCCCCGCTGCTGCGTGATGTGTTCGGCGTCGAAGCGCTGATCGATGAACACCCTTTGCACGGCTACCCACGAATCACCTGGATAACCCAACCATGACTTTGCGTTCCCTGCTGTGCGTTGCTCTGTTGCTGGGCAGTAGCCAAGCGTTTGCCGAAGCAACGAAATATCCGCTGACGATCCAGAGCTGCAACCGCGACGTGACCTTCACGCAAGCGCCGAAACACGCGGTCAGCCATGACATCAACATGACGCAGATGATGCTCGCCCTTGGCCTCAAACCGAGCATGGCCGGCTACAGCGGTGTCAGTGGCTGGAAGTCGGTCACGCCCCAGATGCAGACCATCCTCGACGGCCTGCCGGAGCTGGCGGCCAAGTACCCTTCAGTGGAAACCCTGCTCAACGCCAACGTCGATTTCTTCTTCGCCGGTTGGGATTACGGCATGCGCGTGGGCGGTGATCTCACGCCGCAAACCTTGCAGCCGCTGGGCATCAATGTCTATGAGCTGACCGAGTCCTGCGCCTTCGTCATGAAGCGTCCACCGGCCAGCCTGGAAGACACCTACAACGACCTGCGCAACCTCGGCAAAATCTTCGACGTGCAGGATCGCGCCAATGCATTGATCGCCGACATGCAGGCGCAAGTCGCTGATGTGCGCAAGGATCTGCCGACGGACAAACCCCGGGTGTTCCTCTACGACAGTGGCGAAGACCGCGCCATGACCTCGGGTCGCCTGGGCATGCCGCAAGCGCTGATCGACGCGGCGGGCGGGAGCAACATTCTGGATGACGTCGAAGCGAGCTGGACCCGCGTGAATTGGGAGAACGTGGTCGAGCGTAATCCGCAGGTGATCGTGATCGTCGATTACGGTGAAGTTACTGCTGAACAGAAGACGCAATTCCTGCTCGATAACAAGGCGCTGCAATCGGTTGACGCGATCAAGAACCAGCGCTTCATCGTCATTCCGTATGTGCAGGCCACGCCGGGGATCGACAACGTGCTGGCGGTTGAAACCCTGGCCAAAGGTTTCCACGGCGAATGATCAATCGTCGCTACGCCCTGTTGCTGATTGCCCTCGGCGCGTTGTTGCTGGTGTCGTGCGTGGTGTCGCTGGGCTTCGGCCCGGCGCGGGTGCCGGTGGACGTGGTGTGGCGCATTTTGCTGCACAAGGTGTTCGGTTTTGGCGAGGTGAGCTGGACGGCCGGGCAGGAGCACATCGTGTGGCTGATCCGCGTACCGCGCATGTTGCTCGGCGCCTTGGTCGGTGCCGGCCTGGCGCTGATCGGTGCGGTGCTGCAAGCGGTGACGCGCAATCCGCTGGCCGATCCGCACCTGCTCGGCGTGACCTCCGGCGCCACCCTCGGTGCGGTGATCGTGGTGCTGCATGTCGGTGAAATCGTCGGCCTGCTGACGTTGCCGATCGCCGCATTTATTGGCGCACTGCTGAGCATGCTGATCGTGCTGATGATCGCCAACCGCAACGGTCGTCTGGACAGTGATCGGCTGCTGTTGTGCGGTGTGGCGGTGTCGTTCGTGATGATGGCAATCGCCAATCTGCTGCTGTTTCTCGGCGATCACCGCGCCAGTTCGGCGGTGATGTTCTGGATGCTCGGCGGGCTCGGGCTGGCACGCTGGGAATTGCTCGCGGTGCCGGCTGCCAGTGTGCTGCTCGGGCTGGTTTTATTGCTTGGCATGGCCCGACCACTGAACGCGTTGATGGCCGGTGAACAGACGGCCGTGACCCTTGGGCTCAACGCCCGCACCGTGCGGTTGCGGGTGTTTTTGATTGCGTCGTTGATGACAGGCGTACTGGTGTCGATCAGTGGCTCCATCGGGTTTGTCGGGCTGATGGTGCCGCACATTGCGCGGCGACTGGTCGGGGCTGAACACCGGCGATTGCTGCCGGTGTGCGTATTGCTGGGGAGCATTTTTCTCGTGTGGGTTGATGTCGCCGCCCGAACGCTGATCGCCCCCGAAGACTTGCCCATCGGCGTCGCCACCGCTGCCATTGGAGGCCTGTTCTTCATCGGCCTCATGCGCCGCCGCTGACACACACAGATCAAAACTGTGGGAGCGGGCTTGCTCGCGAATGTGGTGTATCAGTCGCCATTTATGTATCTGATACACCGCATTCGCGAGCAAGCCCGCTCCCACAGGTGAATATCGCCACCCGCCCCAATGTGGCGCATCTCCTCGCACCAACGCGCCAGCCGCGATCCTTCATGGTGCGCCACCCCAACCGCGCAACCGCTCTAATACGACATTTCCCTGCCTTTTTCCGACTGGGCACAGCCCTTGCAAAACAGCCTTCAGTAGTCCGCATCTGCCAACCAAGAAAACTCATAAGTTCATGGAGATCGCACAATGAAGCGTCGCAGCTTGATCAAGGCTTTTACACTCACGGCAAGCATTGCCGCGATGGGCATGACCTGGACTGTCCAGGCCGCCGAGACCATCAAGGTCGGTATTCTGCATTCGTTGTCCGGGACCATGGCGATCTCCGAAACGTCCCTCAAAGACATGGCGTTGATGACCATCGACGAGATCAACGCCAAGGGCGGCGTGAACGGCAAGATGCTGGAACCGGTGGTGGTCGACCCGGCGTCGAACTGGCCGCTGTTCGCGGAAAAGGGTCGTCAGTTGCTGACCCAGGACAAGGTCGCCGTGGTGTTCGGTTGCTGGACCTCGGTGTCGCGTAAATCGGTGCTGCCGGTATTCGAAGAGCTCAACGGCCTGCTGTTCTACCCGGTGCAGTACGAAGGCGAAGAGATGTCGCCGAACGTGTTCTACACCGGCGCCGCGCCGAACCAACAGGCGATCCCGGCCGTGGAATACTTGATGAGCGAAGAAGGCGGCGCAGCCAAGCGTTACTTCCTGCTCGGCACCGACTACGTCTACCCGCGCACCACCAACAAGATCCTGCGTTCGTTCCTGCACTCCAAAGGCGTGGCCGACAAGGACATCGAAGAGGTCTACACCCCGTTCGGTCACAGCGACTATCAAACCATCGTGGCCAACATCAAAAAATTCTCGGCCGGTGGCAAAACAGCGGTCATCTCCACGGTCAATGGCGACTCCAACGTGCCGTTCTATAAAGAGCTGGCCAACCAG
The DNA here is from genome assembly GCF_000282415.1 of Pseudomonas sp. GM60. Classification (NCBI taxonomy): domain Bacteria; kingdom Pseudomonadati; phylum Pseudomonadota; class Gammaproteobacteria; order Pseudomonadales; family Pseudomonadaceae; genus Pseudomonas; species Pseudomonas sp. GM60. The sequence goes on along the minus strand of NZ_AKJI01000077.1, from coordinate 30,365 downwards.
GGCCTGAAAGCCACCGACGTTCCGGTCGTGGCGTTCTCGGTCGGTGAAGAAGAACTGCGCGGCATCGACACCAAACCGCTGGTGGGCAACCTCGCGGCGTGGAACTACTTTGAGTCGGTGGAGAACCCGGCGAACAAGAAATTCGTCGCCGACTGGAAAGCCTACGCGAAGAAACACAACCTGCCGGGCGCCGACAAAGCAGTGACCAACGACCCGATGGAAGCCACCTACGTCGGCATCCACATGTGGGCGCAAGCAGCGGAAAAAGCCAAGTCCACCGACGTCGACAAAGTCCGCGAAGCCCTCGCTGGCCAGACCTTTGCTGCACCGTCCGGCTACACCCTGACCATGGACAAGACCAACCACCACCTGCACAAGCCGGTGATGATCGGCGAGATCCAGGCGGACGGTCAGTTCAACGTGGTGTGGCAGACCGAAGGCCCGATCCGTGCCCAGCCGTGGAGCCCGTTCATTCCTGGCAACGACAAGAAGCCGGAGTATGCGGTGAAGAGCAACTAAGCCACTGGATGTCGGGGTCGCCCCCGACACAACACCTGTAGGAGCCAGCTTGCTGGCGATCAGCATCACACGGTTTGCCTGATGGACCGCCATCGCCGGCAAGCCGGCTCCTACAGGGTCCGCGTATCACCAGGACATTTGATATGCCCACTGCCCTTTACCGCTTCATTCTCGCCCTCGCATTTTTATTGCCGATGGCCGCGCATGCCGGCGACGCCGAAGACTTCGTCGCCGCCAACCCTGTACAGCAAGCAAAACTGTTGGAAGCCTGGGCCGCGCAGCCCGATCCGGTTCGTGTCGAGCTGATCAACGCCCTGCAACAAGGCGAGTTGACGATCGACGGCCAACCGAAAACCTTGCGCCTGAACAACCGCCTGCGGGGTCTGATCGACACCGCACTGGCCAGCCATCAATTGCTCGCCACCGACGCCAAAACCCGTCTGACCGCCGCGCAGCAATTGCAGAAAAGCGCAAAACCGGCGCAGCTGAAATTCCTCGACCAGCAACTGGCTGGCGAACACGACGAAAACGTTCACGCCGCGCTCAGCCTCGCGCTGGCCAACCTGCAACTGGTGGACACCGACCCGGCCGTACGCCTTGCCGCTGTGCGCCTGCTCGGTGAAACCGGCGATCCACTGGCTCGCACTCGACTGGAGAGTCTGCTGGCACCGGGGGTCGAAGCCGACGCCAATGTGCGCACGGCTGCCGAAACCAGCCTGGCCCAAGTCAAACGCAAACTGCTGATCGGCGAGATGCTCGGTCAGGCCTTCAGTGGCATGTCCCTCGGTTCGATCCTGCTGCTCGCGGCGCTCGGGTTGGCGATCACTTTCGGCCTGCTCGGCGTGATCAACATGGCCCACGGTGAGATGCTGATGCTAGGCGCCTACTCGACCTACGTCGTGCAGTTGCTGTTCCAGCGCTTTGCCCCGCAAGCCATCGAGTTCTATCCATTGATCGCGTTGCCGGTGGCGTTTTTCGTCACGGCGGCGATTGGCATGGCGCTGGAACGCACGGTGATTCGCCACCTCTACGGCCGCCCATTGGAGACCCTGCTCGCCACGTGGGGTATCAGCCTGATGCTGATCCAGCTTGTCCGATTGGTGTTCGGCGCGCAGAACGTCGAAGTGGCCAACCCGGCATGGTTGTCAGGCGGGATTCAGGTGTTGCCGAACCTGGTGCTGCCGTACAACCGCATCGTGATCATCGCCTTCGCCCTGTTTGTGGTGGTGCTGACCTGGCTGCTGTTGAACAAGACACGTCTGGGCCTGAACGTGCGCGCCGTCACTCAGAACCGCAACATGGCCGCCTGCTGCGGCGTGCCCACCGGGCGCGTGGACATGCTCGCCTTCGGCCTCGGCTCGGGCATCGCCGGCCTTGGCGGCGTGGCGCTGAGTCAGATCGGCAACGTCGGCCCGGACCTCGGTCAGAGCTACATCATCGACTCGTTCCTGGTAGTAGTGCTCGGCGGCGTCGGACAACTGGCCGGTAGCGTGCTCGCCGCGTTCGGGCTGGGCATCGCCAACAAGATTCTCGAACCGCAGATCGGCGCCGTACTCGGCAAGATCCTGATCCTCGCGCTGATCATTCTGTTCATCCAGAAACGTCCGCAAGGCCTCTTCGCACTGAAAGGACGGGTGATCGACTGATGAACCAGCCTCTGATGCTCACGGCCAGCCAAAAGGCCGGCCCCAAAGTCACGATTGCCGTCGGTGCGGTGATCCTTGTTTTGCTGTTGACGTTGCCGCTGCTGTCGCTGTTGTCGCCCGACAGCGCCTTCCATGTCTCGGCCTACACGCTGACCCTGGTGGGCAAGATTCTTTGCTACGCCATCGTCGCCCTCGCCCTCGATCTGGTCTGGGGTTACGCCGGCCTGCTGTCCCTCGGTCACGGTCTGTTCTTCGCCCTTGGCGGTTATGCGATGGGCATGTACCTGATGCGCCAGGCCTCGGGCGATGCCTTGCCGGCGTTCATGACCTTCCTGTCGTGGACCGAATTGCCGTGGTACTGGACCGGCACCAGCAGCTTCCTCTGGTCGATGTGCCTGGTGGTGTTGGCGCCTGGATTGCTGGCGTTGGTGTTCGGCTTCTTTGCCTTCCGCTCGCGGATTAAAGGCGTGTATTTCTCGATCATGACCCAGGCCCTGACCTTCGCCGGGATGCTCCTGTTTTTCCGCAACGAAACCGGGTTTGGCGGCAATAACGGCTTCACCAACTTCCGCACCATTCTTGGCTTTGGCATCACCGAACCGGGGACGCGCGCGGTGTTGTTTTTCGCCACGGTGGTGTTGCTGGTGGCGAGCCTGTTTATCGGCTGGCGCCTGGCGCAGAGCAAGTTCGGGCGGGTGTTGACGGCGTTGCGCGACGCCGAAAACCGCTTGATGTTCTGCGGTTACGATCCACGCGGTTTCAAGCTGTTTGTCTGGGTCTTGAGCGCCGTGCTGTGCGGACTGGCTGGCGCGCTGTACGTGCCGCAAGTCGGCATCATCAACCCGAGCGAAATGTCGCCGACCTACTCCATCGAGGCCGCCGTCTGGGTCGCGCTCGGCGGTCGCGGCACGCTGATCGGCCCGTTGCTGGGCGCTGGCGTGGTCAACGGCATGAAGAGCTGGTTCACCGTGGCCTTCCCCGAATACTGGCTGTTCTTCCTCGGCGCGCTGTTCATCGTCGTGACCTTGTACCTGCCCAAAGGCGTGATCGGCCTGCTGAAGAAAAGGGGTGACCAATGAGAGTGACTGCGACGGCTGAATTCATGCTCGAGCCGGCCTTCTATCCACCGCAGCCGAACAAGGACGCCGGCACCAGCCGCGACGCCATCGGCCTCGGGCAGCGCGTCGGCCCCGGCCTGAATACCCGCCACGGCACCATCCTGACCCTGGAAGACATCAGCGTCAGCTTCGATGGTTTCAAGGCACTGAACGATTTGAACCTGTACATCGGCGTCGGCGAATTGCGCTGCATCATCGGTCCCAACGGCGCGGGCAAAACCACGCTGATGGACGTGATCACCGGCAAGACGCGCCCCAGCCATGGCAAAGCCTGGTTCGGTGAAACCCTCGATCTGACTCTGATGAGCGAGGTGCAAATTGCTCAGGCCGGCATCGGTCGCAAGTTTCAGAAGCCGACGGTGTTCGAAGCCCTGAGCGTGTTTGAAAACCTTGAACTGGCGCAGAAAACCGACAAGTCGGTGTGGGCCAGCCTGCGGGCTCGCCTGAGCGGCGAACAGAAAGATCGCATCAGCGAAGTGCTGGAAACCATTCGCCTGACCACCTCGGTCAATCGCCCGGCGGGCCTGTTGTCCCACGGGCAGAAGCAGTTTCTGGAGATCGGCATGTTGTTGATGCAAGACCCGCAATTGCTGCTGCTCGACGAACCCGTGGCGGGCATGACCGACGCCGAAACCGAATTCACCGCCGAGCTGTTCAAAAGCCTGGCGGGCAAGCATTCGCTGATGGTGGTGGAACACGACATGGGGTTTGTCGGCTCGATTGCCGACCACGTCACCGTGTTGCACCAGGGCAGCGTGCTGGCCGAAGGGTCTCTGGAGCAGGTGCAGGATAACGAGCGGGTGATCGAGGTGTACCTCGGTCGCTAAAGCTGCAAACACAAACCCCCTGTAGGAGCCGGCTTGCTGGCGATAGCGGTGGGTCAGACGATATTGATGCTGGCTGATTCGCCGCCATCGCCAGCAAGCCGGCTCCTACAGGAGTTGAGAGGGATTTGAGAATGCTGCAAGTCGACAAGCTGCACCAGTACTACGGCGGTAGCCACATCCTGCGCGGCCTGACGTTTGACGTGAAGGTCGGCGAAGTCACCTGCCTGCTCGGGCGCAACGGTGTGGGCAAGACCACGCTGCTCAAATGCCTGATGGGTTTGCTGCCGGCCAAAGAAGGCGCGGTGAACTGGGAAGGCAAACCGATCACCACGTTCAAACCGCACCAGCGGGTGCATGCCGGGATTGCTTACGTGCCTCAGGGCCGCGAGATTTTCGGTCGGCTGACGGTGGAGGAAAACCTGCTGATGGGCCTGTCGCGATTTCCGGGCAGCGAAGCGAAAGAAGTCCCGGCGTTCATCTACGAGCTGTTCCCGGTGTTGCTGCAAATGAAGCAACGACGCGGTGGTGACCTGTCCGGTGGCCAACAGCAGCAACTGGCAATCGGCCGGGCGCTGGCCAGCCGCCCTCGGTTGCTGATCCTCGACGAGCCGACCGAGGGCATTCAGCCGTCGGTGATCAAGGAGATCGGTGCGGTGATCAAGAAACTCGCAGCGCGCGGTGACATGGCGATTCTGCTGGTTGAGCAGTTCTACGATTTCGCTGCTGAACTGGCCGATCAATACCTGGTGATGTCCCGTGGCGAGATCGTGCAGCAGGGCCGCGGCGAAAATATGGAAGCCGAGGGTGTGCGTGGCTTGGTTACGATCTAATCTGTAGCGTCCTAACGATAATTAGACATCATGAATTTACCTGCCCACACAATGCTGTTCACGCCTAGCTGGCACGCCGAGCTGGAACTGGGCTACGCCCGATTCGGCGACAGTACACGCCCGGTTCAGCGTCGGCATAAAGGACCGTTGCGGGTGCAAAAGCATCTGTACGCCGAAGGGCCCGAGGTTTGCCAGCACATCATCGTGCATCCGCCCGGCGGGATTGCCGGTGGTGATCGGCTGGATATTTCGGCCAGCGTTGGCCGCGATGCGTGGGCACAAATCACCAGCCCCGGCGCGGCCAAGTGGTATCGCGCGGCAGGTCCCGCTTATCAGCAGCTGAGTTTGAAGGTGGCGGCCGGCGCAACACTGGAATGGTTGCCGCAAGAGACGATCATTTTCAGCGCCGCCCAAGCGGAGCTCAGCACCTGCATCGACCTTGAAGGCGATGCGCGGCTGTTCTACTGGGACGTGGTGGCGCTGGGCCGGCCGGCCAGTGGCGAGCGCTTCGACCTCGGGCATTTTCAGGCGCAGCTGGATATCCGCCGCGACGGCCAGTTGCTCTGGCACGAACGCCAGCGCATTGTCGGGGATGACGGGTTGCTCGATTCGCCGATTGGCCTGGATGGGCAACCGGTGTTTGCGACGTTGTTGGTGACGGGGGAGATTGACAGTGAACTGCTGGAAACCTGTCGCTCGCTGCCCAATGACGTACGCGGGGATTTGACCCAGTTGCCGGGCCTTTTGGTGGCTCGGTGCCTGGCCAGCGAGGCGCTGTTGGCGCGAGGCTGGTTGATTGATTTGTGGCGATTGCTCAGGCCTGCGTTGCTCGGTCGAGAAGCCGTCCCACCCAGAATATGGAGCACCTGAACACCGATCCTTGTAGGAGCCGGCTTGCTGGCGATGGCGGCCTGTCAGGCGCCTGATTTGTTGAATGTGCCGACGCCATCGCCAGCAAGCCGGCTCCTACAAGGTATGTGTTTACAGATCCGATTTTTTATCTGCCCAGATGGATTCCAAACGATGGACCTGACCCCACGCGAAAAAGACAAGCTGCTGATCTTCACCGCCGGCCTCGTGGCCGAGCGGCGTTTGGCGCGCGGCGTGAAACTCAACTACCCGGAAGCCATGGCCTACATCTCCGCAGCGCTGCTCGAAGGCGCGCGTGACGGCCAGACCGTGGCCGAGCTGATGCACTTCGGCACCACCCTGCTCAGCCGCGAACAAGTGATGGAAGGCATCCCGGAAATGATCCCGGAGATCCAGGTCGAAGCCACCTTCCCCGACGGGACCAAACTGGTCACCGTCCACCAACCCATCGCCTGAGGCCGCGCCATGACTTACCACATCCGCGATGCGGTGCACGCCGATCTGCCGGCAATCCGCGACATCTACAACGACGCCGTGCTCAACACCACGGCGATCTGGAACGAACAAGCCGTGGACCTCGGCAACCGCCAGGCCTGGTTCAGCGCCCGGCAGGCCCAGCGCTATCCGATCCTGGTGATCGTCGACGGCGATAACAACGTACTCGGCTACGCTTCATTCGGTGACTGGCGACCGTTCGACGGTTTCCGCCACACCGTCGAGCACTCGGTCTACGTACGCAGCGATCAACGCGGCAATGGACTGGGTCCGCAATTGATGGACGTGTTGATCGAGCGCGCCAAAGGCTGTGACAAGCATGTGATGGTCGCTGCCATCGAAAGCGGCAATGCCGCTTCCATCCGCCTGCATGAACGCGTCGGCTTCGTGACCACCGGGCAGATGCCGCAGGTGGGCACCAAGTTCGGCCGCTGGCTGGACCTGACCTTCATGCAACTGACACTCAATCCTGGCGCTGAACCGCCGCCCGCCAGCAAGGAGTAATGCCCGATGAACGCCGCCCAACTGCGCCGCGTCAATGTTGAAAGCTTTGCGCACTATCGTCAGGGTTTGATTGATCTGCTGCTCGACGCTGTCAGCTATGGCGCCAGTGTCGGGTTCATGGCCGATCTGGATGCCACACAGGCACGCGCCTGGTTCGATGGCGTTCAAGAGGAGCTGAACAAGGGCAACGTGCTGCTGTGGGTGGTGGTCAAGGACGAGCAAGTGCAGGCCAGTGTGCAACTGACTTTGTGCCAGAAAGCCAACGGCTTGAACCGCGCCGAAGTGCAGAAGCTGCTGGTGCGTGAACACGCGCGCCGCCGTGGGTTGGGCCAACAATTGATGAGCGCCCTGGAACAGGCCGCGCTCCAGCACAAGCGCGGCATGCTTTACCTCGACACCGAAGCCGGTTCCCCGGCCGAGGATTTCTACAAGGCCCTGGGCTACACCCGTGCGGGAGAAATTCCCGACTACGCCTGCGACCCGAGCGGTCGTTACAAGCCGACCGCCCTCTACTACAAGATTCTCCAAGGAGCCCATTGATGATTCCCGGTGAGTACCAGATCCAGCCCGGCGACATCGAACTCAACGTCGGCCGCCGCACCGTCAGCCTGAAAGTCGCCAACAGTGGCGACCGGCCGATCCAGGTCGGCTCGCACTACCATTTTTTCGAAACCAACGACGCCCTGACTTTCGACCGCGCCGCCAGTCGCGGCATGCGCCTGAACATCCCCGCCGGCACTGCTGTGCGCTTCGAACCGGGGCAGAGCCGCGAGGTCGAGCTGGTGGACCTGGCCGGGCATCGCCGGGTGTTCGGGTTTGCCGGGCGGGTCATGGGGAATCTATAGGTCATTCAGCGCCTGTACCGGCCCCATCGCCAGCAAGCCGGCTCCTACAGGGAATTGCATTCCACGCGGATGGACGGGTGAAACGCGATCCATTGTAGGAGCCGGCTTGCTGGCGATAGCGAGCACCGTGAGCGGTCTCAACATCAATTGAATCTCAAGGCATGCCCATGAAAATCTCAAGACAAGCCTACGCCGACATGTTCGGCCCCACCGTCGGTGACAAGGTCCGTCTGGCCGACACCGAGCTGTGGATCGAGGTGGAAAAAGACTTCACCACCTACGGCGAAGAAGTGAAATTCGGCGGCGGCAAAGTCATCCGCGACGGCCAGGGCCAAAGCCAGCTGTTGGCCGCTGAAGTCGTCGACACGGTGATCACCAACGCGCTGATCATCGACCACTGGGGCATCGTCAAAGCCGACGTTGGCCTCAAGGACGGGCGCGTCGCCGGCATCGGCAAGGCCGGCAACCCGGACGTGCAGCCGAACGTCACCATCGCCATCGGCGCCAGCACTGAAGTGATCGCCGGCGAAGGCATGATCCTCACCGCCGGCGGCATCGACACCCACATCCATTTCATCTGCCCGCAGCAGATCGAAGAGGCGCTGATGAGCGGCGTGACCACCATGATCGGCGGCGGCACCGGCCCGGCCACCGGCACCAACGCCACCACTTGCACCTCCGGCCCATGGCATCTGGCGCGGATGCTTCAAGCGGCGGATGCGTTCCCGATGAACATCGGCCTGACGGGCAAAGGCAACGCCAGCCTGCCGGAGCCGTTGATCGAGCAGGTCAAGGCCGGCGCCATCGGCCTCAAGTTGCACGAAGACTGGGGCACCACTCCGGCGAGTATCGACAACTGCCTGACGGTGGCCGATCAGTACGATGTGCAGGTGGCGATCCACACCGACACCCTCAACGAGTCCGGTTTCGTCGAGACCACCCTCGCCGCCTTCAAGGGCCGCACCATCCACACCTATCACACCGAAGGCGCGGGTGGCGGGCATGCCCCGGACATCATCAAGGCCTGCGGTTTTACCAACGTGCTGCCAAGCTCGACCAACCCGACCCGGCCCTTCACCCGCAACACCATCGACGAACACCTCGACATGCTGATGGTCTGCCATCACCTGGACCCGAGCATTGCCGAAGACGTGGCCTTCGCCGAAAGCCGCATCCGCCGCGAAACGATTGCCGCCGAAGACATCCTCCACGACCTCGGCGCGTTCTCGATGATCAGCTCCGACAGCCAGGCCATGGGCCGCGTCGGTGAAGTGATCACCCGCACGTGGCAGACCGCCGACAAGATGAAAAAGCAGCGCGGCCCACTGCCGGGCGATGGCGAAGGCAACGACAACTTCCGCGCCAAACGTTACATCGCCAAGTACACCATCAACCCGGCGATCACCCACGGCATCAGCCATGAAGTGGGCTCAATCGAAGTGGGCAAATGGGCCGATCTGGTGCTGTGGCGCCCCGCGTTTTTCGGGGTCAAACCAACATTGATCCTCAAGGGCGGTGCCATTGCGGCCAGCCTGATGGGTGATGCCAACGCCTCGATTCCGACGCCGCAACCCGTGCACTACCGCCCGATGTTCGCCAGCTACGGCGGCTCGTTGCACGCCACCAGCCTGACGTTCATCAGCCAGGCGGCGCAGGAGGCAGGTCTTCCCGAAGCGTTGGGTTTGAAGAAAAAAATCGCTGTGGTCAAAGGTTGCCGCGATGTGCAGAAAACCGACTTGATCCACAACGACTACCTGCCGAGTATCGATGTCGACCCGCAGACGTATCAGGTCAAGGCCGACGGCGTTCTGCTTTGGTGCGAGCCAGCGGATGTACTGCCGATGGCCCAGCGTTACTTCCTGTTTTAATCGGCCAAATCACCGGAGCCTGGCGTGCCTGGCTCCGGCGTAAAACAGAAGCGATCAGGTGTTCGACTGTACGGCGAAAGGGATTTCTACCCGTCGCAGTTTTGCCCGTTCGATCGCCTGTTGGGTGAACAGTTTGAGCAACGCTTTTTTGTCTTCGTTGATTGCATCCAACTCTGCGTCATATTCCGCTCCGGTCATGATGCGTCCCGGTGCAAAGGCGCTTTCCGGTTTGTTCAGTTCAGCGCCGAGCACCCTGAGCTCTTCCTTCAATTCTGCCTTTTGCTCAAGAGAAAGCGTCGTTTCGGTCGCACGCGTATCCAGTGCCGTGTAGAGCTCTGTCGTGGCATTGATACGGCGCTTGATGCCCTTGAACACTGCGCGGTTGGAGCCTTCGACGTAGGATGCCCAGAACGGCTGATCAATGAGCAAATAACTGAGCAACTCCCCTTCTTCAAGGTCGAGCACGCGTCGATACGCCGACTCGATCATCGCAGGTGTGACACCGGCAATTTTTCTGAATTGCATTTTTCGCGTCTGCCAGGGTAGATCCAGTCGGTCGGCAAGATCCGTCATGAATGCCAGGTGAACTTCCACTTCATCGATCGTTCCGGTTACCTGACCCGCGGCATTCACACGCCTGAATTCCTCGCCCATCTTCACGCGTTCGGAAATCGTTTTGCGGGCAATCGCGCCCAGTTCATCCAGGCGTGACTTGCCCCGAGCCAACGACACCAGCTCACCCTCCACCAGCGCGGGATTGGCCAGTTCATAGGCCTCATGAATCAGCACCTCGATCCCCATGGCATTGAACAACTGCGCGCCAGCATCCACACACCCTGTCGGCACAGTGGTCAGGGTGAAGAGTTTTTGCCGCAGCTCGGTATTTTTCGACATCGCATCGAGCATTCGCCAGACCTTGGCGGTCATGTCGAGCCGAAACCCGGGGTCGCGATTGAAATGACCCGACTCGGTGAGTTTGCGAATCTCGTTGAAGAAGCCGACCGAACCGATCTCATCCTCGACGCTGTTCCAGACTTCCTGCCTGGCCACCCATTCCGGCCGGGTCAAGCCGGCTTCCCAGTCGAGGCTGTCGCGCACGCCACGAGGCGGATACGGTCGATCAGGGTCCATGCCGACGGACGCGATGTACTCCCTGAGCGTCTGCAAATTGAAGGCCGGCAAAAACTCCGGCTCCCGGTTCAACAACGTGCGCGCCAGCAATTCCGCCTGGACCGAACCACGCGTGACCATGGGCACGTAGGTGATTTCGTTGCGCTGCATGTCCAGGTAAAAATGCCGGAACCGTGGCTGCGCGAACAAGCCGTCCGGCCAGGTCCGAATGCCGGTGTCGGCCAGGATCAGCGTATGTAACACGCGCATGCTGCCAATATCCGGAACCTGCCCCAGAGGATTGCTGTGCAAGTCCAGGATCTGAAGCCGCGTCAGGTTGCGCAGGTCTGCGACGCCTTGCGCATCCAGGACAATGCGGTTTGCGCGCAGGTTCAGCTCCGTCAGCGCGCGCATGCGGCCGATGGCACGAGGAAGTCGGGTAAGCGCATTACCGTTGACGTTGAGCGAGCGCAATCGCGGGAAATGATCGAGCAAGGAAACTTGTGCGTCGGTCAATTCGGTCAGGGTCAGATTGAGGCGAGTGACGTGATCGAAGTTGCCCTCCAGTGCGGGCATCGTGCGCAGATGCCGCCCCAGCGGCAGATTCTCGAGATCGAGCACGAAGCCTCGCAGCTCGCCGTACGAATCCACATCGCGCAAGCCTGTGTGCTGCCAACATTCCCTGACCGCTTTGTACACCGCGTTTCTGGACTGCCATTCGGCGATGCCGGCGGACGTAAAGCGGAATGCCTCGGTCGGTGATTTCAGCCAGCGTTGGAAATTGGTGTTCAACCGATTGAATTCCGCTTCGAGGTCGCTCGCCCTCTGCTCAAGACTGACGTCGCTGCCCCCCGCTTGCAGATAGGACTGCGCTTCGGCCTCCGTCCATCCGGGGCGAACGACGCGGACCCGCTCTTGCGGCGTTATTTGCCCCTGAACTCGACGCAGACCTTGAGCCATCCCGCGCATGCCCCCACGCAGACGCATCGTGGCTGGATCGTACGCAGGTTTTCGAACAGGGTTATCCGCCAGAAGCGCGTTGAACCTGTCCCGCGGCAATGGCGTTTTTTGAATGGCGCGCTTGAGCGTCGCGCCTTGATTGATCTGGTACCCCAGCGCGTTCCGCTCGGCATCAGGCAAGGCATGCAACACCGAAGCGTAGAGGTCATCGGCCCCATGCAGATGCAGATCATCGGCATCGCGGGCCTGGTACTGACCGTCCTCGCTGACAAGGATTCGGCGCACGGCGGCATCTGCCGGGCCGACACTGTCGCGCAACGGTCCATCGAATGAAGACTCACGGATTTCGATCCGCACGTTTGCGGGCCAGTCGGGCAACGCTTGCAACGAGTGCAACGAGTGCAACGCCAATCGCTCGCTATCGACACCGTACGCACCATCGAGGTAAAGCCCTTCGTAAGCACGTGCGGCGCGTAACGTGCGCAAGGCCAGCCGCGTGCGCTCTCTGAGCTGCAAGGGAATGCGCGAAGACTCGGTGATAGTGAGCAAGTCCTGCGGTTCGATGTCGGCCAGCAACTCACGGGCGATCACCGTCGGGAGGTTGCTGAAAGCGTCCTGGAGCACCCGCACTTGCCGGTTGTCTGTCTGCTGCAAACGGCGATTGAGCGCGTCAAACAAAGGTCCCGGATGACTGCCTGCCCGCCCCGCGAGCTGGTTTTTCAAGGCGTCGATGCGGATACGCTCGTCAGTGGAAATACTCTGTCCGAACAACGCATGGATGTCGGCTTCATTGACAAACTTCACGGCCAGCTCCGGAAGTTTCCCGGCACCGACCTCGGCACGGCTTATCTTCAGCGTATTGGCCGGCGATGCGTCGAGATTGCCGTACTTGATCGAGCGCCCCGACTGTCCGGCGCCGTCAAAAAGCTCGATGCTTTTTTGCTCAGGCCAGCCCGGCAGTTCCACCAGCAAACGGGGCACCTGCTCGATGAACGCTTCGGGAATCTCATCGAGCACTATCTGCCCGGGCAGCTTTTGCACATCAGCCCAGGTCTTGAAGCGTTCGATCGTGTCGGTCAGCAGCGCGGGCGGTGGTTCGTTGACGACATGCAGCCGGCGCAACAGGTCTTCCTCGACACCGCTGGCGATACGAATCTGCTCCAGTGTGGCCTCGGACAAATCCTCAACCGCCAGCCCCAGACGTCGCATGAGCGTGACTTTGTCCCACTCGACGGGTCGGTCGAGCTCGGTCTTCCACACACCCGCACCGTCGTGTTCGAGTGTGGGCTGATACGCCTGCGGCCGATCCGGATGTTGCAGGCGTGGCTGGCCCGTGAGTGGGTCGTTTCTGACTTCGAAGTATTTGTTTTCATGCTTCAGGATGGTTTTTTCGCTGTGCCGGAACAGCCCCTGTTCACCTGGGGTCGCCGTTTTGGGCAACATCAGGTCATGGGCGTAGGGCGACAGGTCCGGCTTCCAGAGGCGTGTCTTGCCCTCAGGCAACTCAACCTTTTGCAACCGATCGATAAACGCCGACGGTTTGACCGACGCCGCCGCACCGGCGGGCAACACATGCCCCGCCGCCATGATTGCCAGTTGCGCGAAATTGATCATGACACTGGTCAGATGGGCCGCTGCTTCGTCCCTGTCGCCCTTGCTCCACTCCTCGATGCCCTCCATGGTTTCGAACAGCATCTGCCCGACCATGACCGCCAACATCGCTTCGCCCAGGCCAGGAACCAACATCGCGCCGAAGTTGAACACGTTCCAGCCGATGCTCAGATAGCTGGTCAACCGATTCCAGCGGGTGGTCGCGTCTTCATCGTCGGTCGGCACCGCGATATGTCGCACATCCGCAATCGCCTTGTCCCTGCGCCAGCGACCGATTTGCGGCCAAATATCGCCAGAAATGATGTTGGTGATGGGCTCTGCGTTGGCGTTTTCAATCGCGGTCTCTCGCCACCACGGCCCCATGTCCAGCGGCTCACGTTGCGTCCAGGTGAACGTGGTGAAACGCTCGCGAACCCGGGCAAAGAATTTGCCATGGTCTTTTTGTGCCACGAACCGGCTGAAAAACTGTTGATAGTCCGGCGAACGCAACTGGCTCGTCAGTTCCTTCATGAAGTCAGTGAAGGACGCATACTCTTTGAAGGGATGGTCAGGATCATCCGGGACATAAACGATCAACGTCCCGTCGAGACGGCTTTGTTGAAAACCATCTTCCCTTTGCAAAGTGGCTTCGACGAGACCGCTGGGGCCATTGGCGAAAAACGCCTCGAGTAATTCGAACTGTTCAAACTCCTGACCCGGTAGCAGCGTCAGACTTCTGGACCATTCCATCAGTGTGCGCTGGTGCCGGGGAACCAGACTGTCGTAAATTCTTTTAACTTCAGTGGGGTCTGCCACTGCACTGAACAACAGGATGCCGGACAACCTGAAGCCCATTAACGAAAGTCGATGGCATTGCAAAGGACGATGATTCCACATAACGCCTTTTTCATTATCACGAACTTGCTGAAGTTTCCCGTAGCCATAGGAACTGATGTCGTTTTTCAAATACGCGATCAATGCGGATTCGTTGAAGATGGCTTTTTCACTGGCCATGCAGTGCCGCTCGATTATTGCCTTGGCCGCGATATCTTCAGGCATCAGTGCGGCCTTGATGTGACGCTGATAGTGCGCACCGATATCAAGCGTCCGGCACAGGGCCGCGAATTGTTCGACCGTCAGTGCATGCCGCTGCAACTCGTTTTCGTGGTCCCGGATGAAGATGCCGGAGCCGTCGCGAAACGCGCCCGCCTGCGTTTCAGGCGCCTCGAAATTGTGCAGCGCCGCTTCCAGCAACGTCGATTGCCTGAGCCGACTGGCATTGGTATCGATGCCAAAACCCAGTTTTGCCGGGATATACAGGCGAATGAGCGTCGCATTGACGTCCAGCTCCAGATTCAGCTGGTCCTTTAATGCTTTAACGAGCAAAGGTTCGGCAAAGGCAAGAATGTCCCGCTGTACATTCTCCAACGCGTCGTCCAACGGGACCTGAAGGCGCCAGCGCTCATCCGTCATTTGCTTGAGGTACTGACGGTCGATGGCGCGTGCATTCAGATACCACTGTGGAAAATCCGCGGTCGAATCGGCCATCCCAAGCAATCGTGAAACTGGTGCGTCTTTTAGCGGCGAAGGCAGTTTGCCCAGCAGATAATCACGATGAACATTGGCTTTGCTTCTTCCATGCCCGGTAATAACTTGCAACGCCGGAGCGTCCAATCGTTCGTTCATTTCGCAGATCCTTATGCGATGAAAAGAACCACCAGACTATTGAGTGCAGTTAAAAACAAAAGATTAAAAAACCACTTGGAAAACCGCACCAGACCGACAATGCATTCAATTTCAGGATCTAAAAAATATTTAATTAGCACCCTGAGGCCACCAAAGAATGGTCGCCGGCGCAGTGGTAGTTTTTAGGGGGTGCCAAAGGGGCTAAGATGCCTCGGATTGCCATCAGGAAACCGACCATGCGCTTATCCGAATTCATCAGGCAACACGTAGACCGTATCGTCGATGAATGGGAGCAGTTCGCCAGGACGATTACCCCGGCGGCAGAAAATATGGATCGAGTGGCCTTGCGTGATCACGCCAGGGAAATCCTGTTGGCGGCAGCGCGGGACATGACCACCGCGCAAACCGCCAGCGAGCAACTCGCCAAGGCCAGGGGCGAAGGTCCGGAGAAAACCCCGAGCCTGGACGAAGCCGGCGCCAGTCATGGTGAACTGCGCCATACCGTGGGCTTCGATCTGTTGCAGATGACCAGCGAATTCCGTCACCTGCGCGCCTGTGTGATCCGGTTGTGGGTCAACAGCCTGGAATCACCGGACCTCGCTTACTTCCAGGACATGATCCGTTTCAATGAAGCCATCGATGAAGCCCTTGCCGAATCCACGGCGGCCTATGCCGAACAGGTCAATCATTCGCGGGATATCTTCCTGGCTATTCTCGGCCATGACCTGCGCGCCCCCTTGCAGGCCGTGAGCATGTCCACCGAATTGCTGATGCGCAAAGCCACGCTTGAAGGCGATGCCTTGGCTTGTGCGGTCAACATCAAGCGCGGCGCGCGGCATATGGCGGTGATGGTCGGCGATTTGCTGGAGTTGGTGCGCAGTCGCCTGGGTAAGAGCCTGCCGATTGAACCGAAACCGATGGACCTGGCCGATGCCGCCCACGCAGCGATTGCCGAAGCCTGTGCCGGTAATCCCGAATGCGATCCGACGGTTCATGCAGAGGGCGACACGACAGGCGTGTGGGATGCCGGACGCCTGGCTCAACTGCTGCAAAACCTGATCGGCAATGCGTTGCAGCATGGGTCGAACAAACATGATGTGACGGTGACCCTCACCGGCGAACCAGACACCGTTCGTCTAACGGTGCATAACTTTGGAGCGCCGATACCCGAAGACGCGATCGGTACGATCTTCGATCCGCTGGTACGCAGCGCCGATGAAGAACTCGGCCAGCCGTCCACCAGTCTTGGCCTGGGGTTGTTCATCGTCAAGGAAGTGGTCGATGCGCACGGCGGGACGATCGAGGTCAATTCGAACGAAACTGACGGGACGCTGTTCACTGTGGTGTTGCCCAGATAGACCGCCATCTGTAGGAGCCAGCTTGCTGGCGATGGCGATCTTACGGACGCCATCGCCAGCAAGCTGGCTCCTACAGGAATCGAATTCGCTTCAGCTATTCGACAACCAACCGCCCCAACCGCTGCTTGAGCATCCGGTTCTCGGCCCGCAGTTGCTGAACCTCCTCCAGCAAATCCAGCGCCAGGGCAACCCCCTCCCACTCCAGATCCAGGTCGTGCCGCAGCTTCGCGGCACGCTTGGCCAGCGCCAGCTCATAATCGGTGAAACGCCAATCCTTGGGCTGCTTGCCCTGAGGTTCGAGGATGCCGTGCTCGACGATTTCGATCACGTAGACGTCCGACAAATCGGTCGCCTCACAGAATTCTGCCATGTCCAGTTGAACGATCAGGGGGTTGCTCATGATGGGCTACTCCGTCTCTTGGATCAGAAGTTTTCTCTCGGGTCGAATGCGGCTTTTTTCGCCAGTTCCTGCCACAACGCCTTGACCTCGTCGCTCGAGGTTTTCGGCATGACCGCCTTCAATTGCACGAACAGATAACCGCGTTGACCGGCCTTGTTCAGCAAGCCGTGGCCCTTGGCACGCATGCGCTGGCCGTTCTGGCTACCGGCGGGCACCTTGAGGTTGATCTTGCCTGTCAGTGTAGGCACGGCCACTTCGGTTCCCAACGCCAATTCCCATGGGGCCAGCGGCAGCGTAATGATCAGGTCCTCGCCTTCGACGTCGAACTTCGGATGCGGCGCAAAACGAATGATCAGGAACAAGTCGCCGTTGGCGCCACCACCGATGCCCGGTGCACCCTGGCCTTTGAGGCGGATGCGCTCGCCGTCGGTCACGCCGGCGGGGATTTTCACGTTCAGGCTTTTGCTGGTGTTGCTGACGTGCTGGCCGGCAGCGTTGTACTGCGGTACCTGGAACGTGACCTTCTTCGATTCGTTCGAGAGGGTTTCTTCCAGAAAGATCCCAAGTTCCATTTCCACGTCTTGCCCTCGACGTCCGGCACTGCGACGCGACTCTCCACCACCAAACCCAGGACCACGGTTACCGAAGATCGAACTGAAGAAGTCCGAAAAATCGCCCGAGTCCTGACCGCCACCAAAACCACCGCCGCCACGCCCCTGCCAACCTGGCGGGCCCTGGAACGGTTGGCCGTGCTGGCCGTATTTGCGTAAGTCGTCGTATTCGGCGCGCTTGTCGGCGCTTTTCAGCGCTTCATAGGCTTCCGAAGCGTCCTTGAATTTGGACTCGGCGTCCTTTTCCTTGCTGACGTCCGGGTGGTATTTGCGCGCCAGCTTGCGATAAGCCGCCTTGATCGTCTTATCGTCCGCGGTCGGTTCCACACCGAGAATCTTGTAATAGTCTTTGAAGTCCATCGTGGAATCACCATCCATTATCAAAATCGCGCCATCACCGGCAGCATGCGCTCATTGGCAGCCGCAGGGTTGACCGATCTCAAGATTGTGACCGGGGCGCGTATCAGAAGTTTATCGGCAGCGGCGGGCGGTTCTTTTGACCATCCCAATGGCTGCCAGGGCCAATGCAGACAAGTTTGGGGCATGGGGCCATCTTATCAAGGCGCTAATTACCGAGATTTAGCGGATAGTCGGCCTTCGAATCTGCGCCGCACTGGCATACACTGCGCGGCCGTTTTTTAACCGGAACCTGATAGACATGAAAAACGCATCTCCAGCCCGTGCCTGTGGTATCGACTTCGGCACGTCCAACTCCACCGTCGGCTGGCTGCGCCCCGGCATGGAAACGCTGATCGCGCTGGAGGACGACAAGATCACCCTGCCCTCGGTGGTCTTCTTCAATATGGAAGAACGCCGCCCGGTGTACGGCCGACTGGCGCTGCACGAGTACCTGGAAGGCTACGAAGGCCGGCTGATGCGCTCGCTCAAGAGCCTGCTGGGTTCCAAGCTGATCAAGCACGACACCAGCGTTCTCGGCACGGCGATGCCGTTCAAGGACTTGCTCGGGTTGTTCATCGGTCAGTTGAAGAAACGTGCTGAAACCGCCGCTGGTCGCGAGTTCGATGAAGTGGTGCTGGGTCGTCCGGTGTTTTTCGTCGATGACGACGAAATGGCCGACCAGGAAGCGGAAAACACCTTGGTGGACGTGGCCCGTGCCATCGGTTTCAAGGATGTGTCGTTCCAGTACGAGCCGATTGCGGCAGCGTTCGACTATGAGTCGACCATCGAAAAGGAAGAGTTGGTACTGATCGTCGACATCGGCGGTGGTACGTCTGACTTCTCGCTGGTGCGCCTGTCTCCTGAACGCCGCAACCACGACAATCGTCACGAGGACATCCTCGCCACCGGCGGCGTGCATATCGGCGGGACCGATTTCGACAAGCAGCTGAGCCTGCAAGGCCTGATGCCACTGTTCGGCTACGGCAGCCGGATGAAGAGCGGTGCCTACATGCCGACCAGCCACCACATGAACCTGGCGACCTGGCACACCATAAACTCGGTGTATTCGCAGAAGTCGACCCTGGCCCTGGGCAGCATGCGCTACGACATCGAAGACACCGGCGGCATCGACCGTCTGTTCAAGCTGATCGAGCAACGCGCCGGGCACTGGCTGGCGATGGAAGTGGAAGAAACCAAGATCCAGCTGACCCACGCCGACAGCCGCCATGTGCCGCTGGACCGCATCGAGCCGGGCCTGAGCGTGGAGTTGAGCCGGGCGTTGTTCGAATCGGCCATCGACAACTTGCTGGAGCGCGTGCGCAACAGCGTGACCCAGATGCTGAACGACGCCGACGTGCGGGTCGATCAGGTGGATACGGTGTTCTTCACCGGTGGTTCGAGCGGGATTCCGGCATTGCGCAACAGCGTCTCGGCGATGTTGCCGAATGCGCGGCATGTGGAAGGCAACATCTTTGGCAGCATCGGCAGTGGTTTGGCGATTGAAGCGGCCAAGCGTTATGGGCCGATGGACTGATCCAAAACCGAGTCGCGCCCTTCGCGGGCAAGCCTCGCTCCTACAGGGATTGCATTGATTCTGTAGGAGCGAGGCTTGCCCGCGAAGGCGTCAGATCAGGCAATACATATCGACCGGATCAAACCATCCCAACCTGCTTCAACTCACTCTTCAAATACGCGTAATAAATCGGCCCCGCCACCACCCCCGGCAGGCCGAACGCGGCCTCGAACACCAGCATCGCCAACAGCAACTCCCACGACTTGGCACTGATCTGCCCGCCGACAATGCGCGCGTTGAGGAAGTATTCGAGCTTGTGGATAACAATCAGATAACCCAGCGCGGCCACCGCGACCCAGATCGACAGCGACAAACCGACGATTGTGATCAGCGTGTTCGACATCAGGTTGCCGATCACCGGCAACAGGCCGAGCAGGAAGGTCAGCACGATCAGGGTTTTGGTCAGCGGTAGTTTGATGCCAAACATCGGCAGGACCACCGCCAGGAAAATCCCGGTGAAGAAGGTGTTGAGCAGGGAAATCTTGATCTGTGCGAACACGATGTTGCGAAACGCCTGGACCAGCAGGTGCAAGCGATCAAACAGTGCGGCGGCCAGCGGCTTGCGCTTGGTCAGGTCCGGCACCCGTTGCAGGGCGATGATCGCGCCGAGCACCATGCCGATCAGCAACGTCACGAACATGTGCGCCGCGTCCTTGCCCACCAGTTGCAGGTCGCTGAGGTGTTTGCTCATCCACTCGCCAATCGCCACGCGAAACTCGGCGGCGCTGGCCGGCAGGTAAACGTCGATGAACGGCGGCAACTGACCGCGAGCGCGGTCGACCACGAGCATGAATTTATCGAGGGAAGCGCCGGGGTTTTCCGCCTCATGCAGCAGAAAACTGAAGGCGCCGGCAAAGATCAGCGTCAGCACACTGACCACTAGCGTCCCCAGTAACGCCACCGCCAGCCAGCGCGCACGCCGACCTTCGATCAGTCGCTGCAATTGCGGGGTGAGCATGTTGACCAGTTCGAACACCAGCAGACCGGCCAGCAGGCTTGGCAGCAAGCGCAACGGAATCACCAGCAGCAAACCACCAAAGATGATGACCCAACTGATGAGCAGCAAGACTTGGCGTTGAGAAAACGTTGGCATACAGCCTCAAAACGAACGGCGTAAAAGGATTGGCAGTCTGCCAGCGTTCGGGTGTCAGCACTAGGGATTGTGTGGGGCGACGTTGGTCGGGGGCAGAGGCGATTTCTGCAGCGCTCTGGCCGGCCTCATCGCGAGCAGGCTCGCTCCCACAATGGATCTGCATACACAGGACAAATGTGGGAGCGAGCCTGCTCGCGATGGGGCCCTCACAATCCCCGCAAATCCGTTTATTTTTTCTTCAGGCAATCACTCATGAACGCCTTGCGCTCATCACCCTTGAGGGCCTTGGTCGCCGCATCGGCATTGCAGGTTTTCATCTTCTCTTGCTGAGGGGTCAAGGCTTTCGCGTCATTGGCGGCGGGTGCGGCTTTAAGGCAGGTGCTCATGAAGGCTTTGCGCTCATCGCCCTTGAGGCTTTTCGCGGTAGCGTCGGCATTGCAGGTGGTCATCTTGTTCTGTTGGGCAGTGGCGGCGAAGCCCTGGGAGCAGAGCAGCAAACCGATCATCAACAAAGGGACACGCAACATCGTCATGGAGTTTTCTCCTTGTTGCCGCACCGAGGGGCACGGCCTCGCTCTGGAGTGTAGACAAAGCCTGTTACAGCTTCCTGCCCGGCAGATGGCTTCGGCGATACTGCTCCGGCGTACACCCGGCCTGGCGCTGGAACATGGCGATAAACGCCGACCCGGTGCTGTAGCCCATGTCGAAGGCGATTTCCTGAATGCTGCGATGGCTGTCCAGTGCTTCGATAGCCGCCAGAAAACGCAAACGCTGCCGCCACTCGCCGAAACTCATGCCCAACTCGCGCACAAACTGCCGCGCCAGGGTGCGCTCGCTGACGTGAATCTGCTCGGCCCATGCCGACAGTGGCCGGTTATCTCCGGGCTCAACCTGCAAGGCTTCCAGAATCCCGAGCAGCCCGGGACTGCTGGCGTAGGGCAAGTAGCATTGGTGGATGGGCGCCTGCTGCAGTTGATCCACCAGCACTTGAGCCAGACGTTGGTCGGCCTCTTGCTCGGGAATCTTCACGTCACGGGCGGCGAAGTCCTTGAGGATTGCCTTGAGGATGTCGCTGATCGCCAGGGTACAGGCCTGCTTCGGCAGTTCGTGGCACAGCGCCGGCGCCAGGCAGACGGCGCGGTAGTTGATCGGTTGATTGCTGTAGAAACTGTGTTCGATCTGCGGCGGCACCCACACGGCATATTGCGGCGGCGACATGAAACGGCTGCTGCCGATTTCCATGTGCAACACACCGTTGGCCGAATACTCCAGCGTGCCCCAGGGGTGACGGTGGGCCGAGGCATATTCGTGGCTATTGAAGTCGGCGTAGCGGAAGTACACCGGCGCGGGCAACTCGCTGAAATCCAGCAGGTCGATGTGTTTGCTGTTCATGCTGTCTGTCATCAGGGTCAGGTTGTCTGGATCGCAGTATAGGCTTGCATCCGGACAGGCGATAATTCTCCCTCATTAACGTTCTGGTTGTTCCTGATGCAATACGCTTATCCCCTGCTGGCCATTTTCATTTGGGCTGGCAATACCGTGATCACCAAAATGTCGGCCGGGGCGATCTTCCCGGCGGAGATCGGTTTTTACCGCTGGCTGCTGGCCGGATTGTTGTTCACGCCCTTTATGCTCAAACCGGTGATCGCCCATTGGTCGGCCATCCGCCCGAACCTGTGGAAGATTTTCATCCTCGGCGTGCTGGGCATGGCGGTTTATCAGAGCCTGGCGTACTTCGCGGCGACGCTGACCTCCGCCACCAACATGGGCATCATCCTGTCGCTGATGCCGTTGATGTCGCTGGCCATGGCTATCGTCAGCCTGGGCCAGCGCCTGACCGCCGGTGCGCTGGCCGGTGCGGTGTTGTCGTTTGGCGGTGTGTTGGTGGTGGTGTCGTCCGGCAGCCTCAGTGCATTGCTTGAGCACGGGGTGAACCTGGGCGATGCAATGATGCTGATCGCCACGCTGGCCTATGCGATTTACAGCACGCTGCTGAAAAAATGGCAGCTGCGCTTGCCGCCGCTGGTGTTGTTGTATCTACAGGTGTGGGTGGCGGTGGTGGTGCTGTTTCCGTTGTTCGCCGTGTCGCCGAAAATCGGTCCGACGCTGCAGAATATTCCGCTGGTGCTGTATGCCTGCCTGCTGGCGTCGATGGTTGCGCCGCTCGCATGGATGCAGGCCGTGGTGCGTCTGGGACCGAGCCGGACGACGCTGTTTTTCAATTTGCTGCCGGTGATTACCGCATTGATTGCCGCGCTGGTGTTGCACGAGCAATTGGCGATGTATCACCTGGTGGGCGGGATGTTGACGTTGGGTGGGGTGATTGTTTCGGAGCGTTGGACCATGGTGTTGGGCCGTAAGGTTGGCGTCGCCTGAATTGACGCCATCGCCAGCAAGCCGGCTCCTACATTTGAAATGCATTCCAAGTGTAGGAGCCGGCTTGCTGGCGATGAACGATAACGCGGTCTAAACCCCGGCGGCCTTGAGCCGCGCCGCATGCTCCACAAACAACCGGATCGGCTCGGCCCCCTTCCCCACCAACCCCAGCGATTGGTTGACGATGTCAAAGTGATCCAGCGGATACTCATCGCCAATCACCGTGCCCAGATGCGAGCTGTAACGCCCGACCATCCCGTCGCAATGCCCGACTTCACGCACGAAGGTTTTAGCAAACAGCCGACAACTGCGATTCGTCCCGTCGAACAGATTGCGCCCGCGATCTGTCTTGCCTGGCTGCAACGTGCCGGACCACGAGTAATAGCGCACGCCGTTGACCTCTTCCGGCCCGTGCCCGCCCCATGTTTCAGGCAAGCCCTGTGGATAACGTTGGTTGAACAACGCCACACCCGCCGTCGTCAGCGATTCATGGGACGCGTGGATGTCCACCGGCAGCTTCGGCCCGCGATAGCCGGTTTCCAGCCAACTCATCAACGCACCGATGAGTCGAAGAAAAAACGCCAGCAGCCGCCCCCTCGCGCTGTCCGCCGGGTAATGTTTGTGCAAGTAATCCGCCAGTTCCGAGCCGTGATTGGGGCCGGCCACCGAGGTCACGGAAGCCACGCGATCCGGGCGTTTGGCGGCGGCGTAACGGGCGGTCAGCGAGCCTTGGCTGTGGCCGATCAGGTTGACCTTCTCGGCACCGGTTTCGCGCAGGATTTCATCGATCCGCGCCAGCAATTGTTCACCGCGCACTTCAGTCGAGTGCAGCGGCGACACCTGAACCGCAATCACCGTCGCCCCTCCCTGGCGCAACGCCGCCACGATCCCGTACCAGTACGGATAAAGCACCAGACGGATAAACCCGAGCATTCCCGGGACCAGCACCAACGGATAACGCGTGGCAGAACCTTGCGACATGGGCAAACGTCCTTGTGATCGGTGAGGTGACGCAAGGCTGAATACAAGACATCAGCCCAGCATCGACATCGAATGTGACAGCTCGACGACCAGTCTATGACATCCGCTCTATTTCAGCCCCGCCACCCCCGCCACGATCAATCCGACCGATACCAGTTTGACTGCCGTCAGGCTTTCGCCGAGCAACGCAAACCCGAGAAACACCGTGCCCAGCGAACCGATAGCGGTCCAGATCGGGTATGCGATGCTCACCGGCAATTCCCGCATCGCCAGGGTCAGGAAATAAATCCCGCCCACCGCCGCCACGACCGTGATCAGCGACGGCCAGAGCCGGGTGAAGCCTTCGGCATACTTCATGCCCATGGCGAAGGTGACTTCGAACCCGGCGGCGATCAGCAAAAACACCCAGGCCATCTAGAACTCCCTGGCCAGCGTCAGCAAACGCTGCTCGGCCTCGGCTACGGAGATCTCGAAGGTGCGCTCGGCGGATTCTTCACCCTCGGCAGCCACGACGATCACGTCGGTAATGCCGATAAACCCCAGCGCCGTGCGCAACAGCGTATCGGCATGGTTCAAGGCTTCCAATTCACCACCGGGACCAAAACCGAACCCGCCACGGCTGGTGACGATCAGCGCTTTCTTGCCGTGCACCAACGGCTCGTATTGCGCGACACCATTGTCCAGTGTGTGATTGAAGGTCAGCCCGAGCCGCACGATTTGATCGATCCACGCTTTGAGGCCGCTGGGCACGCTGAAGTTGTGCATCGGCGTGGAAATCAGCAGCAGATCGTGGCCCAGCAACTCGGCGACCAGTTCATCGCTGAACGCGAGGTCGGCCTGCATCGTCAGCGGCCGCGCCTCGGGCTCGGGGTAAAACGCGGCGGCCACAAACGCTTCGTTGACCGGAGGAATCAACGCCCGTCCGACTTCGCGGCGAGTCAGTTGCGCTTGCGGATGGCGGGCCTGCCAGGCGCCGAGAAACACTTCGGCCAGGCGACGGGAGTGGGAACGTTCGCCCCGTGGGCTGGCGTGAATGGCAAGAATTGTGTTCATCTGAATCTCCTGAGGACTAAACTCAAACCGCGTGTGGCATGCAGCTTGTGCCCGCGACCGTCTCGCCTCAAATGAGCAAAAATCAGCTTGGATGAATTCATTTCATCCATGGAGTGTTCAATGTTTGCCTCGCTGCCACTGACCGCCCTGCGCGCCTTCGAATCCGCCTCACGCCTGCTGAGTTTCAAGGCCGCCGCCGAAGAACTGTCGGTGACGCCAACAGCGGTTTCTCATCAGATCCGCTCGCTGGAAACCTGGCTCGGCGTGCCGCTGTTCGAGCGACTGCCACGGCAAGTGCGCCTGACCGAATGCGGCGAGCGTCTGTTCCACAGCCTGCACGGTGCTTTTCTGGAAGTGGCGCAAAGCGTCGACACCTTGCGCCCGCAACGCAGCGGCACCAGCCTGACAATCTCCACCACCGCGGCTTTTGCCGCCTTGTGGCTGGTACCGCGACTGGGGCGTTTTTACGCCCGGCATCCGAACATCAGCGTGCGGCTGGACACCCATTGCGAAGTCATCGATTTGCATCAGGACGCCAGCGTCGATCTGGTGGTGCGCTATAGCCTCGATGACTACCCGAACCTTTATGGCCTGTGCCTGTTCGATGAATCGTTCGGCGTTTATGGCTCGCCGGAACAGGTTGCACAGGCCCGCATCCGGGCACCGACGTTGATCAGCGTGCGTTGGCACAACTCGAAGCTGTACGCCCATGGCTGGGAGGCGTGGTGCTCGCAGTCTGCAGAAACCTGGCTGACGGCAAACCCGGCGGTCCGCGAATACGACGAAGAGCATTACGCGCTGCAAGCAGCGATCGCAGGGCAAGGCCTGGTGCTGGCGAGCAATATTCTGGTGTCCGAGAGCGTGGCCAGCGGTTTGTTGGTGGCTTACCGGAGTGACATTCAGGTGAATGGCGCCGGTTACAGCGCGCTGTGCGTACCGGGTCGTGAACGCCATCCGCCGGTGCGGGCATTTTTTGCGTGGTTGCAGGAGGAAGCCCGATTGTCTGGCCTGCTGCCAAGATCGCAAATCACATCAAATTTTTCGCCGCGCTTGTCACTTGATCATTCAGAACATCAGTAATGTAAGACCCGATCTGGCTCAGAAAGAAGAGCATGCCGATAATATCGGCCAATACATTGAAATACTTATAAACGACAACTAAATTCTTATCGCCAAAATAGCCACAAGAATTCAACCAACAACTAACCACCCTTCAAACCTAAGGTTACAAACACTGAATAGACATTTTTCAGTATGGACTTATTCTAACAACCACAACCCAATGGTTGCTTAAATAAACTTATAAAGGACTATACCCATGCATTTGGAAGAACGACTTGAATTTATTGACTCCCTGCCACCACTGCCAGCGGTTTCGAATGAACTGATCATCACACCTCGCTCACTGACCAACGCGCCTCCACACGACATCAACAAGCCAACCGCCAGTGTCATGCCTGATACGATCGATGCATTCTTGCCAGGCGTTTCACAGCAAATTATCGACGATGTTAATCTGTGCAAGTTGGTGATGCAAAATGCCGCAACCAAACTATACCCTGAAGATGCACAGCTCTTCGAATGGTACAAATACTATGTGGGTGGCCTGGACAAACTTGGCTGGGTTGTTCAAAACAAAAACATGGAAACTGTCACCATCCGAAAGATTGGCCTGACCATGGATCAGGTTGCCCTTCACGTCGCAACCGCACTGATCGGAGCGGGTCCTGCCGCAATCTTGGCAAACGTTGCGCAACTGGCCGTCGGCGCCGTGCAAAAAGACCCCGGCGCCATTCAGATCTTTGACCGGAACAGGAAAACCGGTACGCAGGCAAAATTTGATATCGCTCCGGTTTGGGTCGATAAAAACAATCAACCGAACATGCTCCTCAATTGCATCTCCCTGGATGCACGGGAAAGCACGCGTGGCATTCTGTTCTGGAAGTCCACCCAGCAGAGCACCACCATAAAAACAGGAGCTGTACGCACCTATCTGGATGCTCAGACTTTCTCGGGACTGCGCTCCGATCTTTATTCGAAGTTCACGGAAGCCGGGAAAAAATTCATCAAAGACCTTCCTGACTTTTAATCACCTATGAATATTTAAATCGACAAATAATTGTCGATTTAAATAACTTTTCCGCGCATAGGCTGCGCCCGGAGACAATCATGGATACATCCACATTCGATGTATATCTTGTCAATGGCAACATTACTATTTTTTGCGGCACTCACTCTGACAAGTTCAAGAACGATATTTTAAATTCAAGCCTCTATGCAGAACTGGTGGCGACGCAGCGCAGTGGTGATCGAGAAGCGTCGTGGTTAACCTACACAGACATCGTGAGCAAGTTCAAGTGGGTCATAAACAGTCGAGAGACACAGCGTACTGCGTTTGACAATTCAAGCTTGCTGGAGCTCTTGACTCAGAGCGCAGAAAGCGCTCTGCCACACAACGAACGACAAATACTGACCAACGCTTTTTCGCGACTAAAGAAACTCGCGCGCGACTCATTGGCCATTAAAACAATTATCGACAAACTCAGCGCCAACGGCTCTGCGGCTGCCGGTGGAACACACACGCTGTTGAATATTGTTCGCAAAGACAAAACCTTGTTAACACTGCAACTATCCTTCAAAACACCTACCGTGATTGATATCGACATCCTTGACAAACCAGTGCTGAAGTCAATCAACGATGGAAAAACCAACATTCGATTGTTACGTAGCTCACTGGATGAGCTTCAATACAACGAAGTCAGAAATACGGTTATCAATAAACTGGGAAAAAAAATCAGTACGGACCTGCTACATATCCCCACACCAAACTGATTGAACTGAAATTTTCCCCTGGTTTAATCGCTCTCGAATCATCAGTTCGAAAGCGATTAAACCGTTCAGGCGGGGTCAGTTTTTGACCGTTTTCGGCGCCTTGCCCGCCTTCATCTGCTCCAGCAACGGCGCACACTGATTCGGCTCACCACCACTCGGCGCCACCAGCGCCAGTAACCCCGCCGCCGGCGCCGCAATCACGCCCAAGGCCACCATCCCCGCCCCGCGCAGCAACAGCGGCACCGCTTTAACGCCAGCGTCCGGCTTGATGAACTTGCCTCGCACGTACAGCGGCGAACGCAGGGAAATCAGGCGCCAGCCCTTGGATTCCGGGGTGATGGTCAGGTCCAGTTGCTCAGTGGCCATGTTCGCCGTGCCATCGATGTAGATGATCGCGTTCTCGGTATCGAAGACAAACAACCGAGTGGTCGCCAGGCCGGTCTTGATGTCGAAGTCGGCTGCAGCGCAATTGATCTTCACTTCTTTGTCGCCAAAGATTTTACCGACCACGTAGTTGCCAACGTTGAGCCCGGCCAGTTCCATCAACTCGCGGCTGATGGCTCCGTCGTTGATCAGCATCTTCAAATTGCCATTGGCCGTGCCCAGCAGCTTGGCCACCGAGTTGCCGTGACCACTGATGTCGGCATCGCCATTGAGTTCGCCGAAACTGGTCTTCATCGGTTCAAAAGTCGGGAACAGCTGCTTGAGCTTGAAACCGCGCCCGGTCAGCTTGGCGTTGCCTTCCAGCGGTTCGGTGCGACCGTTCAGGCGAATCTGCGCATCCAGTTTGCCGCCGGCCACGCCGAAACGCAGGGGTTCGAGGCTGAGCACGCCGTCGGTCAGCACCAGGTGCGTGTAGAGATCGTTGAACGGCAGTTTTTCACTGTGGACGATGCGCTTGCCGGTAAATTCGACGTCAGCGTCCATGTCGCGCCAGCGCTCGGTCTTGAACTCTTCGACCGGTAACACCTTGTCCGCCGGCTGCTTGCTTTCGCCGCCTCGGGCCTTTTGCTTGGCGTTGGAGTCGGCGCCGATCAAGGGCGCAAGGTCGGTAAACAACAGTTGATTGGAGAGCAGCGAACCGCTGAGTTTCGGCCGAGGTTGGCTGGCGACGTAGGCCAGGCTGCCATGGATGTCGCTCTCGCCGATCTTTCCGTTGAACGCTTCGTAATGGAACACCGCGCCGCCCGGCTCATGCAGCTTGGCGATCAAGTGGCCGTCGGTGGCGTAGGGCGGTGTATCCGGCAGGGTCACGCCGGTCAGCGGATAGAGGTTGCCCAGGCTGCTGCCGGCCAGTTTCAGCCGCAGGTCCAGCGCACCAAGGTTGAGTGGGTCGGTCAGCGTACCGGCGAGCTCGACGCTGGTGTCGGCAATCTTGACCTGGGCCTGGAGCGGGAACGGTCGGGCCGAATCCTGCAAGGCCAGCAGGCCGCCGATCTTGCCTTCGCCCGTCAGTTTCTGGCCGTGGTATTGGCCTTTGACCTTCAGTGCAAACGCGTAATCCTGGGGGGCCGCGCCCTTCTCCTGCGCAGTTTTCGCGGCTTTTTCGCCGACGATGTCGCTGAATGGGATCGGCTTGCCCAGCGGGTCGATGATCAGGTCGAGCTGCGTTTTCAGGCTCTGGTCGTCGAGGGTGACGTGGCCTTTGTCGAAGCCGATCGAACCAATGTCGACCACCCAGCTGGAAGGTTCGGCGTTCGGGTCTTTCGGGTCGAACTTGAAGGTCCAGTTGGCGCGGCCATCGGCCAGGCGCTGGAGGTCTGCGTTCGGTTCGGTCAAGTCG
The DNA here is from genome assembly GCF_000282415.1 of Pseudomonas sp. GM60. Taxonomy (NCBI): domain Bacteria; kingdom Pseudomonadati; phylum Pseudomonadota; class Gammaproteobacteria; order Pseudomonadales; family Pseudomonadaceae; genus Pseudomonas; species Pseudomonas sp. GM60. The sequence goes on along the minus strand of NZ_AKJI01000077.1, from coordinate 1,038 downwards.
ATGCGCGGGATCGTCACCCGTTGCGCCAACAGGGCCAGCGGCGAAATGCGCAGCTCGACGCGTTTGAGCGTGACCATCTGGGGCTGCTTCGACCAGTCCGGGTTGCCGAGGCTCAGGTCTTGCGCCACCACATGCGGCCACGGCACCCAGGCGCGCCACCCACCTTCGTCAAGCTCACGCCGCCAGACCACCGACAGGTCGCCATTAATAGCGAACGGGCGGTGCAGCTCTTCGGAGACTTTGGCGTTGAGGGTCGGTTTGATCCGGTTCCAATCGAAGAACGCGATGATCAGAACCAGTATCGCCAGTAACACAACCAGGCTGGCAAAGGTCCAGGCAAAAATTTTCGGGGTGCGCGTCATTGCACAGGGCTCCTGAATACGACTGAGCGCCCTGACCGCGACGCGCGTGTGAAACCTCAGGCCAGAACCGGCCTGGCATGAAGCCTAGGACTGGGAAACGGCGCGCAGGTTTAATCGAAATGCGGCTTAACGTTCAAATAATCGGTCGGGGACACCCTGCACTCGAAATCCGGCGTTACCGACCCCGCACTTTTGTGCGACGCACGTGAGTAGAAAATACCCACATCAGTGCGAAAACAACCGCCGGAAAGGCCCGGTCTAGAGCCTTCGCACGGAACAATCAATTCTGTTGATTATTACCATTGCGTTTATGAACTTTTATATCGACTTATCGAGAGTAGCATTGCCCTCGTACCCACTTTGCCGCCCTCCCACGGAGCACATGATCATGAAACGCCAACTACTGTTTAGCCTTACCCTCTCCATGCTGGCCAGCACTGCTTTCGCCCTGCCAGCCGCTGACCAGGCCACCCCACAAGTGAAAGACAGCCACTCGGTGTTCAGTCAAACCGTTGCCGAAGGTGGTAATGATCGCCTGAAAGAAAAAGGCCTGATCACTCAAGATGGTTCGGACCGCACTCCACAAGGCCAAACCCTGGCTGCTGACGGTTCCGACCGCACCCCACAAGGCCAAACCCTGGCTGCTGACGGTTCCGACCGCACTCCACAAGGCCAA